>DZBA01000107.1 GCA_022729775.1 Anaerolinea thermophila
GCGCGTGACCGTTATAGGTCAAGCCCGCGTAGAGATATTTATCATCGAAGAATTTGGCGATCTTATCCGAGACGATGACCGCGCCAAGCGGGGCGTATCCGCTGGTGATGCCTTTCGCAGTGGTGATGATGTCGGGGACGACGTTCCAGTTATCCACCGCGAACCATTGACCCGTGCGCCCCCAGCCGCTCATCACTTCATCGGAGATGAGCAGGATGCCGTACTTGTCGCAAATCTCGCGGACGCGGGGCCAGTAATCATCGGGCGGAACGATCAGCCCATTCGAGCCGACCACGCCTTCCATGATGATCGCCGCGATTTTGTCGGGTCCTTCATATTTGATGACTTCTTCCAAATGCGAAATACATTCGCGTTTGCAGGATTCTTTTTTCTGTCCGAATGGGCAGCGGTAGCAATACGGGTCGAGGAAATGGACTCCGCCGGGCATGGTCGGCTCGACGGCAAGACGACGATAGTCACCAGTGAGCGCAATCGCGCCGTGAGTCGCGCCGTGATAAGAACGATAGCGCGCGAGGATCTTGCTGCGTCCCGTATAAAAACGCGCAATCTTAATCGCGTTCTCGTTCGCTTCGGAACCGCCGAGCGCGAAGAAGGTTTTCTTCAAATTGCCGGGCGTGACTTCCGCTAATTTCTTCCCAAGTTTCGCGCGGACTTCGGTGGTGTTGCCGGGGTGGACAAAACAAACCTGCGCGGCTTGGTCTTGAATGGCTTTGACAACTTTGGGATGCTGATGCCCGATGTTGGTGTTCATCAACTGCGACGAAAAATCCATATAACGTTTTCCGTCCATATCCCAAAAGTAAATGCCTTCCGCTTTTTCAACGGGGATGGGATTCACCTGTCCCTGCACAGACCATGAAAAAAATGTATATTCTTTGCTGAGGTCAACAACTTCTTTAGGGGTGAGTTTGGTCATAGGGTCTCCGAGGAAAGTACACAGGTAAATAAGTAAACAACACGTACGACCTTATCTACTTGTTTACCTGTCTACTTGTTTACTTATCCTTCTTCACTTCCTTCACAATATCCGCGTACACATTCAACGTCTCGTCAATGTCCGCGTCGCTGTGCGAATAGCACAAGAACCACGGCTCGCGCGCATCATGGTCAGGCATCACGCCCTTCTCGATGGCTTTCTCTACAAGGTTGAGATACATGTCGTGGTCGGTCTTTGCCCAATCGCGCTGACAGGTGAGCGATTCCGCGCCGATGGAGAAGGAGAACATTGCAGGATACCCAGTGACGACAACGGGAATATCATTCTCGTCGAAGATTTCCTTCAAGCCGTCCATCAAACGTTGTCCGCGTTTTTCGATGGTCTTCAAAACAGGCTGTGATTTCAAAATACTCAAAGTCGCATACGCCCCCGCAACGCCAGGTTTATTGTTGGTGTACGTTCCGCCTTGCGCAACGCCATGACCAATAATGGACATGATTTCTTTCTTTCCACCAAATGCTGCGGCAGGATACCCGTTACCAAGCGCCTTTGCATACGTCGCCATATCCGGCTTGATGTTGTAATACTCCTGCGCGCCGCCGTTCGCGATTCTAAATCCCGTTTTGACTTCATCGAGAATAAACACGCAGCCGTATTCTTCGGTCTTCTGGCGGATGAGTTGCAAAAATCCGTCTTGCGGATTAATCGCCGCGCAGTTGCCCTGACACGGCTCAGTGATGACCGCGGCAATTTGGTCGCCATACGATTTCATCACGCGCTCGAATCCTTCAAAGTCATTGAACGGCAATGTGATGATGAATTCGCGCATCGTTTTGGGAATACCAGAAGAAGCGGGAATTGCAATCGGGCTGCGGCTATTGCCGTAAGATTCCACTGGCGCGTACGTTGACCAAAGCGCGTGGTCGTGCATCCCATGATAATTGCCTTCGAATTTGAGGATGATGTCGCGCCCGGTGTATGCGCGCGCAACGCGAATCGCGTGCATGGTGGCTTCTGTCCCCGAACACGCCATGCGAATCATTTCCATCGCGGGATTCATCTCGGATATCATCTCCGCCACTGCGACTTCCAACTCGCCTGTCATGGCAAACAAGACCCCTTTTTGAATCTCTTCGATGACTTTTTGGTCTACTTCATCGTAGGCGTGACCTAAAATGATGGGACCAAATGCCATGCGATAGTCAATGTACTTTTTGCCATCCACATCCCACAGATAACCGCCTTTTGCTTTTTCGACATAAGGCGTAATTTCATCTCCCCAAAAACGAAAATTAGAATTCACCCCTAACGGCAAAACTTTCTGCGCGCGCTGTTGTAGTGCTTGCGTTTTCGAACCGAACATAATTTGGATTCTCCTTGAATCTATTAAGGCGGATTCTGTCCGCCTGCAGTTTCCTATTTGATAACGCTACGCCTGTTCATTTATATCCTTTGCCATCTTCACCGGTATCCGCCACTGATAAACATCTTTCAAAACAATTGGAACGATCGAAGTGGTTGTTTTTCGCACCCCTGGCACCTTGCGCACAACTTCAGTTACAAAATAATAAATCTCGCCTGTATCCTTAGCCACCACCTGAATACTAATATCATTTTGTCCAATGCCACATGCGACATAACGAACATTTTCAAAAGCAGCCATCTTTCTGGCAACCTCCATAATCATGTCAGACTCGACTTCGAGCCAGACATCCGCGTTGACACTCATCCCCAGCGCTTCCGGGTTGACCACAGCGCTTATTTGAATTGCGCCCTCTTCAATCATGCGGTCAATACGGTAACGAATCGCGCGTTCCGAAATATCTCCCATGCGGCGGGAAATCTCGGAAGCGGACATACGCCCATCCTCAAGGAGCAAATTGACTATTTTTATATCTGTTTTGTCGAATTCATACGTTATATTCATAGTTATTTTCCGAAAAGTACAACAACTATGCTAATATATCTGAAAACGGCAAAAGCGTCAAGACAATTAGTTTTGCTCAAATACAGCGACGCGGTCTCTCCCTAAAGTCTTTGCCCGGTACAAAGCAACGTCTGCATAATTAATCACTTCCTCGACGGATGTGCCATGCGCGGGAAAGCTCGCAACGCCCGCGGTGAATTTAATCCGCATTGTTTTTTCGTCAATGTCCACAGGGGTAGATTGTAAAGTCTCGCGCCATTCTGCCACCCGCCGCAGCGCATCTGCTGGGTTTGTCTTTGCCAAAAGGATAATGAACTCGTCGCCGCCGTAACGACAAATAATATCTTCAACGCGAATCATGTCCTGCAAATGCGAAGCCAGCGTTAGAATTGCAAAATCGCCAGACTGGTGTCCGTATGTGTCATTAATTTTTTTAAGGTCATCCATATCAAGCATGATGATGCTGATGGGATAATTCTCGCGCGCGGCTCTGGAAAATTCGCGCGTAAAAACATCCTGCATATAGCGGCGGTTATACAAACCTGTCAGCGGGTCGCGGATGGCTTGCTCGCGCAGATTTTCCTGCAACTGCTCAATCTCTTTGACATAGTTATGCAATTCATCCTGCAATCGCTTGCGCTCAGAAATATCGCGCGAGACGCCGTACACTTCTATATGATTGTTGGATTCATTGATATGAAAACTGGCAGTCGCTTCAGTCCAGACAGTGCCGCCATTTTTGCATGGCTGCTCCAGTTCATGCACATAAAATTCCCGATAGCCTTGAAGAAATGCCTGTAGCCTTTCCGACATAATGCTATTAATTCCTTCAAGTGATTCAGGAGTTAATGCGGCAGACATATCCTGCGCCAGCACTTCATCTGGGGTGTAGCCGCGTAATCGCTCCACTGACGGGCTGACATAACGAAAGCGGCTTTCATTTAGGTCGAGAATCCAGATTACGTCTGAAATGTTTTCCGCAAGAATACGGTACATGGTCTCGCTTTGATGCAGCGATTCCTCCATTTGTTTTCGGTCTGTAATATCTACAATGGAAACGAGCAAATGTCGTACCGAGCCGTCAGGGTTCCGTTTGCAGGATACAAAAATGGTGGTGTACACCAAACTTTTATCCTTGCAAATAAAACGCTTATCCAATTGGTATGAATCCGTTTCGCCGGTAAGAACCAAATTGAAAAGTTGCAGGTTGGCTTCAAGGTCGCCGGGGTGGGTAATATCAGCCCATGTTAATTGACGAAGTTCCTCCCTTGAATAGCCTAACATTTGACAAAGGCGATCATTCATTTCCAGCCACCCCATAGCGGGCGAGCTGACCGCCATGCCAACCGCGTTCATGTTAAAGTAACCTTCAAAGTCCTCGCGGCTCTCGCGCAGCTGGGCTTCTATCCGCTTGCGTTCGGTGACATCCTTTCCCGTCGAAACGAAATGGGTAATCTGACCATGTGAATTGGTCACGGGGGTAATCGTCTGGTCATAATGAAAAAGTTCCCCGCTCTTCTTTTTGTTCACAAACTCAGCGCGAAAGACAGCGCCCGATTGAATGGTTTCCCACAAATGCTGATAATGCTCCGCGCTCATCAAACCTGAGCTGAGAATGCCGGGCGTTCTTCCGACAACATCCTCTCTGTTGTAACCAGTGACAGAAACAAAAGCCGGGTTGACATATTCGATTGCGCCATTTCGGTCTGTGATAAAGATAATATCGGCTGAATGCTCGACAGCGTTACGAAGTTTCAGGGTCTCCTGTTCCACTCTTTTGCGGTCTGAAATGTCGCGGCTAATGCCAATGAACTTATCAGGCTTACCATGATCATTCAAAATCACAGAGACCGAAAGTTCCCCAGAAAAGCGCGTGCCATCTTTTTTGAGCATGGTACATTCAAACACATTCCCGCCAGCGCTGTTTTGAGCGTGCAGGATGTTCTTTCGCATAATTCGATGTTCTTCAGCCGCCAACAAGTCGAAGACATTACAAGCGCGCATTTCATGGACATCTTGAAAACCATGCAAGGCTGCCGCTTGTCGGTTGCAGGTTAACACGCTCCCGTTGATATCGATGAGCGTGATCGCATCTGGAGACGCATCCACCAGCGCGGCGTAACGCGCTTCACTTTCACGAAGCGCGAACTCAGCCTGCTGGCGTTCCAACTCACCCGCCGCGCGGATGGACACCAAATTCAAGACGGATTCTGCAAATTGAGGACTTTCCAAAGGCTGACGCCCAATCAACGCAATTAAACCAATCGGGTGTTTGTCTGAGTTCCAAAGCGTGACGCCAATATAACTTTCGGCAACCATATCTTGAAGGACTGCGTCTCTTGGAAATAAATGGCGCACGCCATTGGGAAAACAACAAACCGACTTCCCCACCACATCCCCGCAAGGCGTATCTTTTAATGTGTAAGTTACGTTGTCATCGAACTGCCCATCAAAATAAACAGCAACCGTTTGCGCGGCAAGATTCCCCGCCTGCAAACGGTCAATGCAAACATAATCCATTCCCAAATTCTCCCCCAAATAACGCGCCAGCGACTTGAAAAAATCTTCGCCTGAAATCCCCCCTTGTTGTGAAAGGAATAACTGCGCGTCTTCAATGCGTTTGCGCTCTGTAATATCCAGCATAGTCATAATTACGCGCGAGAAGTTCCCCAATTCAGAGGGCGATGCGAAAACCCGCATAAAGACATGGCGGATTTCACCGCTTAACCTGCGCTGCATGGTCTCACACTCAAAAAAAGCGCGGTCTTCTACAATATAAATCAAAGCGTCTTTGAAAGCCTGAAAAGAGGACGCGGTAAATGTGTGCGGCAGATTTTCTAACAGATGAGAGGCATCGCGCGCGCCGTAAAAGGTAAGAACGGAATCATTCACGCTGATCAACTTCATCCTCAACAGACATTCGCGCACCAAATCCGGGCGTTGATCAAGATATTCCTTAAAGTCTTCTATTTCCAGGTTTTGCCGCAACTCATCCAAATAAATCTTCGTCGCAGAAAAATCCTCCTCCAAAATCATTACGGGCGCATCATTGAACAACATGCGATAGCGCTCTTCGCTTTTACGCAAAGCGTCTTCTGCCTGTTTGCGCTCGGCAAGTTCAGATTCTGCGTGGACAAGCGCACGGTTCGCCGCGCGAGTCTGGCGCAAGGCGAGGATCATAAAAAAACATGCCATGCCAACCAGAATATACAAAACAATTGTTGGGATTGAAATTCGATTGCCCAGAAAATTTTCGATAAAAACAAACGCTATAAATATGAGCATTGTAATAACAAGAGCGCGAATCAATACAGACTGCCGCATTTTTATTATCCCCCCTGAAAAAACAGGAATTGTGAGCCACCTTGTAATAAAAGTTTTCATTTGCAAGCTTGTTCCAATGGGGAGCGATAGATAAGATATTGCCGATAAAAAAGCATTGGCACAGATGACATGACTTTTTCAATTTTACTACCCATTTCCTGTAATACAAAAAAACTGACCCTTGCGGGTCAGATTCTTTGCAAATTAGTTAACTGATATTGCGCGCTGGTCTACGTCAAAAGCGCGCCTGCGTATCTATCGGCAAACAATGCAGGTTGCCCACCTGTGTGCCAGAACAAGACCGTCTCGTCTTTCTTGAAAAATCCCTTGCGGATTAAATCAATCATCCCCGCTGCGGCGCGCCCGGTATACACAGGGTCAAGCAAGAGTCCCTCGTTGCTGGCAAATAACGAAATGGCTTCGCGCTCTCCATCTCCAAACACGCCATAACCCGATTGACAATAATTTTCGTTTGCAAGGACATCTTCGGGAGTGAAGTGAATCCGCGCTCCAAAACGCTCGCTGGCTTGCGAAGCCAGTTCAGAAACATGCTTCTTGAGTTCCGCTTCGGGTTCATCAATGCTGATGCCCAATATCTTGCCCTTGAAATCGAATAAGCGCTGCCCCAACACCAAACCCGCGTGCGTGCCGCCAGATGAGGTGCCGAACACAATCCAATCCGCATGAACGTTCTGTTTGATGAATTCTTCCACAGCGAAGGCATACGCGAGCGCTCCAGTTGTGCTGGAACCGCCATAAGGGACAAGGTATGGCTTTTTGCCGGCAGCCGCGGCTTTATCAAAAGTCTCTTGCAAAACACGGTCGCGGTCTTTGCGGTCTGCCACGGTGACAATCTCCGCGCCGAACAACTGGTCAAGCAAAAAATTTGCGGAAGGCTGAGTTGGGCGCTCGCCTGTCAAAACCAGCGTACAGTCAAAGCCAAAACGCGCCGCCGCTGCAACCGTTTGACGACAGTGATTGGATTGAATTGCGCCCGCAGAGATTAACATATCCGCGCCTTGCGCGCGCGCTTCCGCGACGAGGAATTCCAGCTTGCGGGTTTTGTTTCCGCCAAAGGCAAGCCCTGTTTGGTCATCGCGCTTGACCAGCAAACGCGGACCGCCAAGCGCTTTGGTGAGGCGCGGCAATTCTTCAATGGGCGTGGGAAGATGGGCAAAATTAAGACGGGCAATATTTTGAGTCATGGTTTCTCCTCTTAAGCAAATTCGTCAATCGCCGCCAAGCGATTGTTTTGTTTTATTCTTTCCTCGCGACCTCATCACATTCAAAACACGCGGCATGATGTCGGCGTAGAGGGAATACCAAAGTCGGTTTGGGGCGTAATCATACGCGCCGAGCGTGCGCGCGACTTCCCCGCCCAAGCCTTCTTTGAAACGATACACGCCCCACATCGAATCGCTTTCGTCAAAGACATCCGGCGCGCCCCATAAATCATAAACCGCGCAGCCAGCCGCTTTTGCGCGCTTGATTGCCTCCCATTGCAAAAGATAGGTGGGCATTTTTTCGCGGTGAACATTGCGCGACATGCCATAGACATAATATGCGCGCGCGCCAAACATAAAAACAAAAATGGCAGCAACGGGTTCGCCATCCACTTCGGCAATCAAAGGAAAGGCGGAGGGCGCAGTTGACGAAAATTCGTTATCGCCAAAAATATTCCAAACGGTGTGGTAATACGTTTCATCGCGGATGACAAATCCATCGCGGATTGAAGTCTCCGCGTACATTTTGTAAAGCATGGGAAAATCGTCTTGCGTGCCTACGCGCACAAAAATCCCCTTCTTCTCAGACAAGCGGATGTTATAGCGCGTCTTTGGCTTCATTCGCATTAACATTTCTTCTTCACTTGCGGAAAGGTCAATCAACACCGTATTCTTGAATTGGATTTGCTCCGCTGAAATTTTCCAGCCCCTGCGCGTTAAATCGGATATGACCTCCGCGCCAAGTTCGTCGGGCTGGTCTTCCGCGCTGTTTGGGACTCCTTGTCCCAGCACGACATCGGGGTCAATCTTCAAGAAGATTCCGCCCTGCTTCTTCGCAAAGGCTTGCAAGTCGTTGAGTACGCGAGTCCGCAGCGCGTGATTTGACCAATCCAGCAGCGGACCTTTGGGGCTGTATAAAACGCTCAAACGCGCGACCAATCCGCGCCGCAAGATTTGTCGTTTGAGAATCAACGCGGCTACAACACAAGGCTGCGCCGTAGAGATTTGCGCGTCAGTGGAAATGTGAAATTTGCCGTCGGCTGTCCAGCAGGCATAATAAGGAATCCAGCCGTATTTTGCCTTGACTTGCGCCCATTCGTAAGTTTGTAAAAAATGCGGGGAAGGCAGCGCGGCAATAATTTTGTTCCAATTAGGGAAGGCGGTTTGTGGTTGAGTCATGTTGGGGCGTAGTATAACCTTTTCTGATGTGGAGTTAAATATACTATAATCGCGCGTATGTTCCTTCTTCAATCCCCACCTCCCACCCAGTATGATTTGCGCTTTTCCCTTTTTGGAATTCCAGTGCGCGTACACCCGTTGTTTTGGGTTATGTCCGTTTTATTCGGCTCGTCGCTCGGCAACCTGCTCGATATAGTGATTTGGGTTTTCGCCATTTTCACTGCCATTTTAATTCACGAAATGGGACACGCCATTGCGATGCAGATATTCAAGCAGCCTTCGCAGGTTGTGTTGCACTTCGCAGGCGGATTAACCGTCCCAGAGCAACCCGCTTGGGGCAGCAGCGGATATAGCAGGCTCAGCCCCAATCAGGAAATTGTGGTGTATCTGGCTGGACCCGGCGCGGGGTTTCTGCTCGCCGCGATTCTCTTGAATTTCGTCTTCATGCTGGGCGGTTCTATCAGCGTGTTTTACGTCCTCGGTTTTATCCCCATCCCCATCGGCAGTCTACCTTCCAGCGGAATATTAAATACATTGATCCATCACCTGTTGTGGATTAGTATTTTCTGGGGCGGCATCAACCTTATGCCAGTTTACCCGCTCGATGGCGGAAACGTGGCAAGACGCCTTTTTATGAAATTCGACCCATGGGGCGGGCTGCAAAAATCACTCTGGCTTTCCATCATTACGGGAGGCTTGCTCGCCCTCCTCGGCTTTCTGGTTTGGGGCAGCATTTACATGGGGTTGATGTTTGGCATATTTGCCTATGAGAGCTATCAAAACCTGCAAAACAGCAAGGGGTATTGATATTACGTTTAGAGAAGAAAGCGTTTCTTAAGTCTTTTTTGTACACGGATTTGACGGACACTTGCGCCCCCTTGCACCGCCCGCAAGGGCAGGTGCGTGCGCAGTGCAAGTGTTACGCGGGCAAACATGGATTTTTTAAAGGGTTTTTCCGTGAGAATCTGTATTGGTCAAGTAACTGTTGAACAAAAGCCTTTTACCACGAAGACACGGAGACGCCGAGTTTTTCCTTTGGTTTTCTCCGTGACCCTGTGTCTCTGTGATTCAAAAAAGTGTGCAATCTATTAGGGTTTCCCAGCGATTCAAGAAATAGTCTCTTGCACGTTCTATTTTTGGCACTACTGAAATGGGGGAAAGTTTATGACAAAGTTCACATAACTGCTTAGGGATGTCTCTTCGGCAAACGCCAGCTAAGAACAACGGCGTTTGT
>DZBA01000108.1 GCA_022729775.1 Anaerolinea thermophila
CGGAAATTTACGAAGGCACAAGCGAAATTCAACGCCTTGTTATTTCGCGCGGCGAACTGGGAATCAAGTAGGACAGCCTTTAGCCTGTCCTGTTATCAAAAAAATATGAAAGCAATTCTTTTCCACAAACACGGCGGTCCCGAAGTTCTTGAATATGCCGACTTCCCCGCGCCTGAGCCAAAGGAGGGCGAGGCGCTGATTCGGCTTCGCGCCGCCGCGCTGAATCGAATGGATGTGCTGGTACGAAACGGCTGGCAGGGCTTGAAGTTGGATATGCCTCACATCAATGGCGCGGATGGCGCAGGCGAAATTGCAGGGCTTGGCGCGGGTGTCGTGGATTTTCAAATTGGCGACCCTGTGGTTATCAACGCCAACATCGGCTGCGGTCAATGCGAGTTTTGTCTGGAAGGTCGGGATAATTTATGCCGCAACTGGCATTTGCTTGGAGAGACATTGCGCGGAACTTACGCGGAATATGTCTGCCTGCCCGCGTCCCAGCTTTATAAACTCCCCGCGAAATTCGACTTCCACGCGGCGGCTGCGGCTGCGCTGGTTTATCAAACCGCATGGCATTCGATGGTCGCGCGCGGAAATGTCAAAGCAGGCGAGACGCTTGCCATTGTCGGCGCGGGTGGCGGAGTCAACTCCGCGAGTATTCAAATCGGGAAGTATCTCGGCGCGAAGGTGATCGTCATCGGATCGAATGAAAAGAAGTTACAGGAAGCTGAAGCGATTGGCGCGGATGTTTTGATTGACCGCTCGAAGGAAGCCGATTGGTCGAAGGCGGTTTTTCTCGCAACCGAAAAGCGCGGCGTGGATGTCATTGTGGATAACGTTGGCACGACTTTCCCATTGAGTTTGCGCGCGTTGAAAAAAGGCGGGCGGTTGCTCACGGTTGGCAACAGCGGCGCGCCCAAATTTGAAATTGATAACCGCTTTATTTTTGCAAAACACCTCTCCATTATCGGCTCTACCATGAGTACGCTCAAGGATTTTGCGGATGTCATGGATTTGGTTGTCGCGGGCAAACTCAAGCCTATTCTCGATAAAATGTTTCCGTTGAAAGATGCCGCCGCCGCGCAGGAACGCTTGTGGCACGGTGAAAACTTCGGCAAGATTACGCTTGATATTTCATAAGGATTGACACAACGCAGGTAGGTCGCGTTTCTATTTGGTGAGACGCGACCTATCTCGCATTTCAAAGAAACAATGAAATTATTGAAACGATTTTCTCTTTTTGAAATTGTATTGTTCATCGTCATCATGGGCATTCATTTATACGCTGCAACAGCGGATGCGTATAATTTCCCCAACACGTGGTTCATCCGCGATGACGCGTATTATTACTTCAAGGTTGCGCAAAATATTACAGAGGGTTTGGGCAGCACTTTTGACGGCATCAACCCCACGAATGGGTATCATCCGCTGTGGATGTTGGTTTGCATTCCCATTTTTTACTTTGCCCGTTTTGACTTGATTCTACCGCTGCGAATTTTATTGATGGTCGTTGCCTTGCTTCAGGCGGGGACGGCGATTCTGTTGTATCGGATTATCTCGCGTTCGCTTTCGCGCTCTGTTGCTATGCTCGCCGCGAGTTTCTGGGCGTTCGAGCCATATATTCATTACGCGCTCTATCGTCCCGGCTTGGAAAGTCCGCTGGCTGTGTTTTTGATTGTGCTGTTCATCGAGCGTCTTGGCAGGTTCGAGTCGGACTGGCGGACAAATGAAGTGACCGGCGCGCAAATTAGCTGGCTGGCTGTGATTGCCGCGCTGATGATGTTCAGCCGATTGGACTTGGTCTTTCTTGCTGTTATTGCGGGAATTTACATCGTCTTTCGTGGGCATCCGCTGCGTTATCTGCTGCCGCTGGATATTGCGGTCATGTTTTTTTCTATGACCACTTCGATTGCGCTGCGGCTTGGCTTTCCTGATTACAACGAATATGCGGCTTCGGCAGTGTTTTCTACCATTATTGCAATTATCTTGAAGACGGCGGTATTTTATTTTGCGGGATTGTATCAACATCCAAATAGAAAGACTGTGGGCGAATTGGCGCGTAAGACTTTTGTGGCGTCTCTTGTTGGTTCAACGCTCTTTTTTATATCCATACTTTTTTTTATGCAGGCTGGCGTTGTAAAAAGCTTTCCGAGCATTGCCCTGTTATTTGATTGGGGCATTGGTCTTTCTTTGATGTTCACGCTGAGATTATCTGCCCGCTGGTTTGGGAACAAGGTAATTAATGCAAATTTGTCCACGCCGCAGCCCGTGACAGAATTGCGCTTGAACTGGAGTAAATGGATTGGCGAAGGCTGGCTATATTATCGCGTTTTGGGCGGATCGCTCGCGCTGTATATGCTGTATAACAAAGTTGCTTTCGGCGTATCGAGTCCGGTCAGCGGACAAATCAAACGCTGGTGGGGAACCTTGCTGCATACGGTTTACGATTATCCCGCCAATGACTGGACAGCCTTTTTCGGAATTGCTTATCACGGTCACTACGATTCGTGGGCGCCGATTTCTCATACGATTGGCTTGCTGGCGAAGTGGATTAAACCCTTATATCGCGGCTCAGACACAGAGGATGTTCGTTATTACATCGTCATGTCCGTTTTGGTCTTGATGCTCTTTCTGATTCTCATTCTTAACGCGCGGCGTACATTGCGCGCATTTTCAAACATGGCGTTGATTCCCCTGCTGGCTGGCAGCGTCATTCACACCTTGTCTTACACAGCTACCGCTTACGGCGGCGCGAAGGAATGGTACTGGCTGAGTCAAATGCTGCTGGCGGTATTTATCCTCAGCATGGCAATTGATTTTCTTCTAAAGCCGCTGCGAAGATTTACGTCCTTGCGTTTATCTTTTGATATTGCGGCTGTTGCGGCTGGCATTTCCTTTGTGTACGTTCTCGGTGGTTTTATTTTTACGAACATCCTGCATAATTATTACCCTGCCGACCAGCCTTATATGGAAGTTACGACATATCTCGAAGAGCATACCCGCCCCAATACAATAATCGGCATGACTGGCGGCGGAAATGTCGCGTACTTTATCAAAGACCGCACCATTGTCAATATGGATGGGCTGATCAATAGCTATGAATATTTCCATGCTTTGCAGCAAAGAGAAGCGCCGCTATACCTGCGCAACCGCGGAATGCGGGTAGTCTTTGCAAATATTAGGCTGCTTTCCTTCCCGCCGTATGACAACCAGTTTACGCCTTATTTGGTGACATTCGACGCCTTGGGAAATAAAAACCTCATGTGGTTGATGCCCAAACCTAAAAAATGGTAAAAAATAGATGAGCAGACCACCTTTTCGAGTAACCCTACTGCTTGCGTTGGTGTTATTCATATTTGTATGGAATATCTTGCGCGTATGGACTGCGCTTGCGTGGTGGGACGCGTTGAATGAATTTGCCGCGCAGCCGAATTCTTTGCTGATTATAATCAGCGGCGGCGTATGGGTTTGCGCGTCGCTTTTCCTGATGTGGGCTGTTTTGCAGAGAAAAATATGGTCAGATAAGTTGTTGATTACGCTGTCTATTGCGTATACATTATGGTATTGGTTTGAAAAATTCGTATGGGGTAACCCGCAACGAAATTGGTTGTTCGCTGTTATGATAAATCTGGTGTTGTTTGTTTTCATCCTGTTCGCTACCAAATCATTGTCGAGAGAGGCTTATGAGCGAAAATTCGAAAATCCAACAATTGAATGATATGCGGGTGAAATCGCATCTTGGCGGGGGACAAGTCCGCATTGACGCGCAGCATAAAAAGGGAAGACTAACTGCGCGCGAACGTTTGGACTTGTTGTTAGACAAAGGTTCCTTCCGCGAAGTGGATGCTTTTGTCGTCCACCGCACAACAGACTTTGGGCTCGACGAACAAAAATACACGGGCGACTCTGTTGTAACCGGATGGGGAACCATCGAAGGCAGGCTTGTGTATGTCTTCTCGCAAGATTTCACTGTCTTCGGCGGAAGTCTGGGCGAAGTTCACGCGGAAAAAATTTGCAAGATCATGGATATGGCGATGAAAAACGGCGCGCCTGTTATTGGTTTGAACGATTCGGGCGGCGCGCGAATTCAAGAAGGCGTGGTGGCGCTGGGTGGTTACGCGGATATTTTCCTGCGTAATACAATGGCTTCCGGCGTAATCCCGCAAATCTCAGCCATCATGGGACCTTGTGCGGGTGGCGCGGTTTATTCCCCCGCGCTGACCGATTTTATTTTTATGACGCGCAACACGTCTTATATGTTCGTCACAGGACCTGATGTGGTCAAGACCGTGACGCATGAAGAAGTGACGCAGGAAGAACTTGGCGGCGCGAGCGTTCATTCCGAAAAATCGGGCGTGTGCCATCTTGCCGCAGACAGCGAAGCGGATACCTTGTACCTCATCCGTAAACTGCTTGCTTATCTTCCGCAAAATAATATGGAAGACCCGCCATTCGTCCCCGGTGACGACCCGCTGCGGATGGAAGAGGAATTGAACAGCATCATCCCCGATGACCCGAACAAACCTTATGACATTAAAGATGTCATTCATAAGATTGTGGACGATGGACAATTCTACGAAATTCATGAGAACTTTGCGCCGAATATCGTGGTCGGCTTTGCGCGGCTGGGCGGACATTCCATCGGCATTGTTGCCAACCAGCCGGCAGTGCTGGCAGGCGTGCTGGATATTGACGCAAGCGAAAAAGGCGCGCGCTTTGTGCGTTTCTGCGATTCGTTTAATATTCCCATTCTTACCTTTGAAGATGTCCCCGGCTTTTTGCCCGGCACCAATCAAGAACATCATGGCATTATTCGTTCCGGCGCAAAATTGCTGTATGCGTATTGCGAGGCGACTGTGCCAAAGTTGACGGTCATCACGCGCAAGGCGTATGGCGGCGCATATTGCGTTATGTCATCCAAGCACATTCGCAGTGATGTAAATCTCGCGTGGCCCACTTCTGAAATCGCGGTGATGGGACCTGAGGGCGCGGTGAATATCATCTTCCGCAAGGAACTCGACGCGGCGGATGACCCTGTCAAGCGCAAAGCGGAATTGGTCGCAGATTACAAAGAGAAATTTGCCAATCCTTATGTTGCGGCGCAGCGCGGTTACATTGACGATGTCATCGAACCCAAAGAGACGCGCCCGCGCTTGATCAACGCGCTTGAGATGTTAAGCAACAAGCGCGATGCGAATCCTGCCAAGAAACACGGGAATATTCCTTTATAGGTTTTAGGTTGCGTATATCAGGTTTCAGGTTCTTGCAACTTTTAACCTGCAATCTTCAACCTACTATGCGGAGCATATATGTTCAACAAAGTATTAGTAGCAAATCGTGGCGAGATCGCAGTCCGCATTATTCGCGCCTGTCGTGAATTGGGCATTAATACCGTTGCGGTATTTTCCGAAGCGGATCGAAATGCGCTGCATGTCCGTTACGCGGATGAGGCATATTTGATTGGTCCCGCGCCTTCGCGTGAATCATATCTGCGCGCGGATAAAATCTTCGAGGTTGCGAAAAAGTCCGGCGCGGATGCAATCCATCCCGGATACGGCTTTCTCGCGGAACGCGAGGATTTCGCGGCGGAATGCGCGCATCGCGGAATTACCTTTATCGGTCCCAAGCCATCTTCGATTGCGGCAATGGGCGATAAAGGCAAGGCGCGCGCGACGGTCATCAAGGCGGGGATTCCGGTTGTGACCGGCACCGAAGATGTCGGCAACATGACCAACGAAGACCTTTTGCGAATTGCGCCCACCATCGGCTTTCCGCTTTTGATTAAGGCAACGGCTGGCGGCGGCGGAAAAGGAATGCGCGAGGTAAAGACTATCGAAGAAATGCCAATGCTGCTGGATTCCGCACGGCGCGAAGCAGAGTCGGCATTTGGCGATGGCAACGTGTATCTCGAAAAATTGGTCGAGGGCGCGCGTCACATCGAATTCCAGATTCTCGCGGATTCGTTTGGAAATGTGATTCATCTTGGCGAGCGCGAATGTTCCATTCAGCGTCGTCATCAAAAACTGTTGGAAGAATCGCCATCCATTTTTCTCGATGAAGACCTGCGCGCCAAGATGGGCGAGGTGGCGGTCAAGTCTGCGCAGGCGGTGGATTATGTCAGCGCGGGGACGATTGAGTTTTTAGTAGACAAGGATAAGAATTTTTATTTCCTTGAAATGAACACGCGCTTGCAGGTGGAGCATCCCATTACAGAGATGGTGACAGGCGTGGACATTGTCGCGGAGCAGCTCCGCATTGCGCGCGGCAGGCAGCTTAGCTATAAACAGGAAGATATCAAACAGCGCGGACATGCCATCGAGTGCCGTGTTAATGCCGAAGACCCATTCAACGGATTTATGCCGTCCACCGGACAAATTACGCATAGCATTCTGCCCACCGGTCCCGGTGTGCGTATTGATACGGGCGTATACCCCGGCTTTGAAATCACGCCGTATTACGACCCAATGATTGCCAAGTTGATTGTTTGGGGTGAAACGCGCGGGCAGGCGATTTTGAGAATGCGCCGCGCGCTGGAAGAATATCGCATTGTCGGCGTGCGCACCAACATTCCCTTCCACCAGACCTTGATGGACTCGCACCGCTTTATGGGCGGTCAGTTCGATACGCGCTTTGTCGAGGAAAGATTTTCAATGGATGACGCTGTGGAGGCGCGCGCGGCAAGCGCGGAAATCGCGGCGATTTTTGCGGCGTTGGTTGCCCACCAGCAGACTGAACGCAACGCGAATATTGTCCGCCGTAACGAGCGCGATACTTCAAACTGGAAATGGGTCGGGCGTTGGGAAAGAATGCACAGGTAGGTTGAGCGATGAAATATATTACAACAATTGACGACAAGGAATTTGAAATTGAAATCGTGGATGAACATCACGTTCGGATTGGCGAACGCTTGCTGCAAGTTGATTTCGAATCGGTGAATGGGCAGCCCGTGTTCTCTTTGATTTTGGACGGTAACTCGCACGAAGGATTTGTATATCAAGGCGAAGAAGATTGGGAAGTCCTTTTGCGCGGGCAGCAATATCAGGTCAAAATCGAAGAAGAGCGCGAAAGGCGTTTGCGCGCGGCGGCAGGCGGCGGAATTGCAGAGGGCGGCGAATTTCATCTCAAATCACCGATGCCGGGGTTGGTGGTGAATGTCGCTGTCGAAGAAGGTCAGGCAATCAAGAAGGGACAAGTGATGATCATTCTTGAATCCATGAAAATGCAAAACGAGCTCAAAGCCCCGCGTGACGGCACGGTTGGACGAATCCGCGTGAAGGCTGGCGAGACTGTGGAACAAAAGCAAACTTTGTTGAGCGTGCATTAATGACCACACACGAGACCGAAGTTAAATTTCACATCAAGGACTTAAAGAAAATCGAAACGCGCCTTCTTGCATTGAAGGCGCATTTGATTCAACCCCGGGTGCATGAGACCAATTTCCGCTTTGATACGCCTGATAACGCGCTGAGAAAAAATCAGCGCTCGCTGCGGCTGCGGCAGGATGACAAGGCACGCTTCACATTCAAAGGTCCCAGTTTTGAAAAAGAGCGCGGCGTGGTCAGCCGTGAAGAAATCGAATTCGTAGTCGAGGATTTTGACCGCGCTAGAAAATTTCTCGAAGCGTTGGGGTATCAAGCGATGATTTTTTATGAGAAATTCCGCGCAATATATGAATTGAATGGGCTTCATATCATGCTTGACGAGCTGCCTTATGGGACATTTATCGAAATCGAAGGCGAGGATGTCGAAGCGATTCACAGTCTTGTCGTTCAACTTGAGTTGAATTGGGACGCAATGATCAAGGCAGGTTATCATGCGTTGTTCGATCGGATTGTTGTAAAATATGGTTTTGATAGAACCAAATTGAGTTTTGAGCAACTCAAAGATAGACACGTAGACCTTGCAGACATGCAGATCATCGCAGCGGATTGAGAAATACATAATACATGGTACGTGACATGTGAAAAGAAGGTCATTATGAACATCAAAGGCTTTGATGCGCTTGCAAAACATATTCCTGAATTGAATTCAATGGCTGGGCGGATGAAGGTTGCGGGTATTGCGCTTGGCTCTTTTGCGCTGACTACCGCGTACTTTGTTATTTCAGACAAAATTCCCACATGGACAATTGACAGTGAAATCGTCGTCTTGGCGCTGGGATTTCTTTTAATTAGCCGCGCTTTTACACAGAAGAATCTTTTCATCGAGAAATATGGCGCGGGCGCATATCGTCACGCCGCGTTGAGGTTTATCATTCCCGGTGTTGCGGTTCTCTTTGCCGCCATCGCGCACATTGCCTACATGAATGGACCGAAGTTCACGCCTGCATGGTTCATCACCGCATCTCATATTCTCGGTTGGTATTGGTTGGTTGTTGGGGCGGCTTTGTGGCTTCGTTCCGCTTTGACCTTTGGCGCGGATAACATTGCCATGCTGTATTTGTATCACCCGGAAGATGGGCGTATCGTCAACACTGACATTTATAAAATTCTGCGCCATCCCATTTACGCGGGTGCGATGCGCGTCGGGCTTGGGCTTGCCCTGCTTAACACAGGAATCTTCGCGCTGAGTTTTATCCCCTTTTTGCTATTGGGTTTCTTCGGTTGGGTTCGCCTCGTGGAAGAAAAAGAATTGCTCGCGCGCTTTCCTGATTACGCAATGTACCGCAAACAGACTCCTGCGTTTTGGGTCAAGCCGCGCGATATTGCCTCATTCTGGAAATTTATTTTGACAGGAAACGCGTCATGAAAACCATTCTCATTCTCGGCGGCTACGGCTATACAGGAAAATTTCTTGCCAGACATTTACTTGCACAAACAGATGTAAATATTATTCTTGCAGGGCGTAATATCGAAAAAGCCCAATCCTTTGCGGATGAGTTGAACAACTCGCGCGTAAGCGTGCGGCAGGCGGATGCTTCCAGCGCGGAGAGTCTCAAGCGTGTTTTCGATGGCGTAACGCTTTGCCTTGTTGCCGCGCCAACGACTCAACACGCGCAGGTGGTCATCCGCGCATGTGTTGACGCGCGCGTGGATTATCTCGATGTCCAGTTTGCGTCGAAGAAATTATCCGCATTGTATGACGCTGAAGATGAAATTAAAAAAATGGGATTATGTTTCATCACCGAGGCGGGATATCATCCCGGGTTGATTGCCGCGTTGATTCGTTATGCCGCGACAAAATTGGATACGCTGGACTCTGCGTTAACCGCTGGCTATCTTAACATGAAGGACATCCCATATAGCGAAGCGGTGGATGAACTCATGGAGGCGTTCATTGATTATCAGGCGCAGGTCTATAAAAACGGCGCGTGGACAAAGCCGACCTCATGGGATATGCGTTCTTTTGATTTCGGCGAAGGGGTTGGCAAGCGTGCTTGTTATTCGATGTTTTTTGAAGAGTTACGCGACATCCCCAAAATTTTTCCGACGCTCAAAGATACAGGCTTTTACATTTCGGGTGCAAACTGGCTCTCTGATTTGATTGTGACGCCGCTCGTCTTTGTGGGACTCAAGATTGCGCCCAAGCGCGGACTTCGTCCGCTGGGGAAGTTGATGTGGTGGGCAATGGGAAAAGCCAAGCCGCCTTATCTTGTCAAACTTAAAGTGGACGCAAAAGGAAAAAAGAACGGCAGCCCGCTCGAAGTCCACGCCAGCGTTTCTCACGCGGATGGATACGAGCTGACTGCCATTCCTGTTGTTGCGTATCTCATGCAGTATCTTGACGGTTCAGCCCGCAAAACGGGAGTCCACATGATGGGCTACGCTGCAGAGCCAATCCGCTTGTTTGAAGATATGCGCAAGATGGGGGCGG
>DZBA01000109.1 GCA_022729775.1 Anaerolinea thermophila
AAAATTAAGATGCGATTGTCCCCGCTTATCCAGTATAATTATTTACATAAATTTATTAAGACAGAGGCAAAATGGCTGAGAAAATACTCATCATAGATGACGATGTGGATACCCTGAAATTAGTGGGGCTTATGTTGCAAAAACAGGGATATGCCATCTGCGCAGCTTCCAATGGCGCATTGGGGTTGGCGAAGGCGCTGGAAGAACGCCCTGACCTGATTCTGTTGGATGTGATGATGCCTGACATGGATGGATATGAAGTCACGCGCCGTTTACGCAGAAACCCTGTCACCGCTTCCACTCCCATTTTGATGTTCACTGCCAAAACCCAGCTGGATGATAAAGTAACGGGTTTTGAATCTGGCGCCGACGACTACCTGACCAAGCCGACGCATCCCAACGAATTGCAGGCGCATGTGCGCGCTTTGCTTGCGCGTTCACCAAAGAAGGATGCCGGCAACGCAGTCGCAGCCCCAAAGGAGCAGCGCAGCCTTGTGGTGGGCGTGCTTTCGGCGCGCGGCGGGCTGGGCGTTTCTTCCGTCGCTGTAAATTTGGCGGCGGCGATTTATAGCCGTATGCAAACGGATGTGATTCTTGCGGAACTCACCCCCGGTCAAGGCTCGTTGGGGTTGGACCTCGGCGTTCCGAATCAAAAAGGGTTGAATGAGCTGCTGCAATGTAACCCGGCTGAAGTGACGCGCGAGAAGGTGCAATCTGCTTTGCTGGCGCATAACTCCGGGCTTAAACTTTTGCTTGCCTCTGAAAATCCGCGTGATGCTGTGTTGACCGCGCAGGCGCAGAATTACGAAGCCATTGTCGGGCGTTTAGCCACGCTGGCGCGTTTTGTAATTCTCGACTTGGGGTCGGCGCTTCCATTATCTACGCAAAAGATACTGCCTTTATGTAATGACCGTATTGTGGTTGTAGAGGGATTCAACAACGTCATATACCACAGCAAACTTTTAATTGATGCAATGGTTTCCATGCAAATTGACCGCAGGGGAATTTTGGCGGCTTTGAACAATCGCCAGCGTTCCGAAGCGCAGGTTCCTTCTTCACAGGCGCAGGATATGTTGGGACACCCCATTTCGATCATCTTTACCCCCGCGCCCGAATTGTTCTTGCAATCTGTTCGCACAAAGATGCCCGCTGTCATCGCCCAACCATCGAATATGACATCCCAGCAATTTATAAAGATGGCAGACCTCATCCTTGAGCGCGAAAAAGCGCGATGACCCAATTTTCCCACCAGACCCGGGAAAGCATCGAATTTATTGCGGATTTATTCCGCCAATCCAAACACGCCATTGTGTTGACCGGCGCGGGCATTTCCACGCCTTCGGGGATTCCTGACTTTCGCTCTTCCGGGACGGGGCTTTGGTCGCGCGATGAACCGTTGGAAGTCGCCTCACTGAACACATTTCGCACTGAACCTGAAAAATTTTTTGAATGGTTTCGTCCGCTGGCGAGTCATATTTTTTACGCCCAGCCCAACCCCGCGCATCTTGCGCTGGCAGACTTGCAGCGCGCCGGCTGCGTTCATTCCATTATTACGCAAAATATTGACATGCTGCATCAAAAGGCAGGCTCGCAGGACGTGATTGAAATGCACGGCACGATGGAGACGCTGACTTGTACGCAGTGCTACCATCAGGTCCGGGCTGATGCTTATATCCATATTTTTGTCGAGCAGGATCAACTTCCGCGCTGCCCAAAATGCGGACAGCTGCTGAAGCCGGATGTAATCCTTTTCGGCGAACAATTGCCGCAGTCTGCGTGGTTCAAAGCGCAGCGCGCAGCGCGTCAATGTGACTTGTTTTTGGTGGCAGGCTCATCATTAGAGGTGTTACCTGTCGCGGGACTTCCCATGCAGGCATTGGATCGCGGCGCGCATCTTGTCATCATTAACAATGCGCCAACGTATTTGAACATCCGCGCGGATGTGGCGATTCTTGAAGATGTGGCAGAGATTCTCCCTGCAATTATGGAGCGTGTGAAATGGCAGAAATAAAAACAGAACGATTGGATGGCTATCGCCGCCTGGTGGATATTGCGCGCGATCTTGCCTCGACCCTTGACTTAAATATATTGCTCTCGCGCATCGTTCACGCTGCGACAGAAATCAGCGGTTCAGAAGCCGCCTCTATCCTGTTGTATGACGATACTTCGCAGCAACTTTATTTTCAAGTTTCGACGAACATGGATGAATCCATTCAGAGCGGGATTCTTGTCCCCTTGGAGGGCAGCATCGCGGGTTGGATCGTGATGAACCGCAAGTCGGTGCGCGTGAGTAACGTCCACGATGATGAGCGTTTCTTCTCCAAAGTGGAAAAGACCACAGGCTTTTCGACAAAATCGCTGTTGGGCATCCCGTTGGTGACGAAGAATAAAATTGTAGGCGTGCTGGAGGCATTGAATAAACAGGAGGGCAAGTTCACCGAATCTGACGAATCCATGCTGCTGGTGTTGGGCGCGCAGGCTGCGGTTGCCATCGAGAATGCGCGGCTCTTCCAGCAATCGGATTTAATCGCGGAATTTGTCCACGAATTGCGCACGCCGCTTGCTTCATTGAGTACGGCTACTTATTTGCTGCTGCGCCCGGAAATGTCGCAAGAACAGCGCGAGCAAATCATCAACAATATTCATAATGAAACCATGCGCTTGAACGCGCTGGCTTCCTCCTTCCTTGACCTTGCGCGGTTGGAATCAGGGCGCGTGCAATTTCGCAAGACGACTTTCAGCATTGCCGACTTGATGTATGAGTGTAAGGATGTGATGGCGTCGAAGGCGCAAGAGGACCGAATTCAAATCCGCGTTGAGTCGCCGGAGGAACTTCCGCTGCTGGAGGCAGACCGCGATAAAATGAAACAAGTGCTGCTGAATTTGGTCAGCAATGCGATTAAATATAATCGTCCCAATGGGAGCGTCATCTTAAGCGCGGAAATTATAAATGGGGATATGGCGCTGCATGTTCAAGATACCGGCATGGGCATTCCCGAAGAATCGCTTTCGCATCTGTTCGAGAAGTTTTTCCGCGTGCGCGAGAATGAATCACGCGCGGCGGGGACAGGTCTGGGGCTTTCCATTTGCAAGCAGATTGTTCGCGGGCATGACGGGCGCATCGAGGTGAAAAGCAAGGTTGGGGTGGGGACGGTCTTTTCTGTCTTTTTGCCGCGCGGTGAAAGTCTCAAGTCAAATCCCGATGAGAATGCGCGAAGGAAGAAAAAGAAAAAAGAATAGTTTGACTTTTTTTCGTGAAAATTGTACACTAGACAAAATTAATTTTTTTATTGCACTCTTGGAGGAAGAAGATGTCTCAATTTCAATTCGTAATGCGCTCAGGACCCACTCCCGGGGTAACGTTCCCGCTCGAGAGCGATCAACTAACCATTGGACGTGACGCCGTCAATGGGATTGCAATCAATGACGCTGAAGTCTCGCGCAAACATGCGCGCCTTTCATTTCAAGGCGGCAAATATGTGGTGGAAGACCTCGGCTCGACAAACGGCACATTTGTCAATGGACAGCGCCTTTCGGGACCGGTGGTGTTGAAGCCCGGTGACGTTGTTTCGCTTGGCGAGCAAATTGTGTTGATGTATGACTCGGTTAACATGGATCCGGGCGCGACGATGGCTTCTCCGCGCAAGGCTGCCCGCGTGGAAGCAGCTCCGCGCGCCCAGCCTGTTGCGCCCCCGCCCCCGGCGTATGCGCCCCCGCCAGCGCAGCCTTATTCAACAGGCGCGCCGGCAAAACAAACAAATATGCTCCCCATTTTTATCGGCGCGGGCGCATTGGTATTCATCTGCGCTTGCGCGGGTTTCTTCTGGTGGGTGGATGCCACATACCGCTGGTGTACATTCTTCCCATTCATCAGCGGTTGCCCCTAATTCAAATTGACCTTAAACCCGCGAGACCTCTCGCGGGTTTTTTTGTTTTCTGTTGTAAAATCTATCTATGACAGAACAAACTCCCAAAATATCCTCGCCCACGTGGGGGACAAATACCAAACTTGTCGTCGCGCTGACCATCGTGGTCAGTGTGGGCGCGCTGTTGGTCAAGTTCCAATTCATCCTCGGTCCGTTGATGATTTCGTTTTTGCTGGCGTACCTGCTTCACCCCTTGGCGGGCTTCCTGTATAAGAAGTTGCGCTTCTCTTGGGGCGCGGCAGTTGGCGTTATTTATCTTCTGTTTGTCATATTGTTAATTAGCCTGCTCACTTGGGGCGGCGTGAGTTTGGTACAGCAGGGGCAAAGCGTGCTGGCAACTGTGCAAGAAAGCGTGGCAACCCTGCCGCAGCTGGTTGAGGAATATTCGAACAAGGTTATCGAGATTGGTCCGTTTGAAATTGACTTACGCACTGTTGACCTCGGCGCAATCAGCGAACAGGCGTTGAACGCCATTCAGCCGCTGTTGAGTCAAACTGGGGCGCTGCTTGGGTCGCTTGCGGGCGGCGCGGCAAACGTTTTCGGCTGGACGATCTTTGTCCTCTTTGTATCTTATTTTGTGGTTGCCGAGAGCGGCGGTCTGCGCAGTCAAATTATCACAGTGGACATCCCCGGTTACACATACGATGTTGCGCGCCTCATGCGCGAGCTCAGCCGCATTTGGAACGCCTTCATGCGCGGGCAAATCATCATCTTCTTTATGACCATACTTATCTATATTGCCGTGCTGGAATTATTAGGCGTGCGTTATGCAATTACCCTTGCTTTCATCGCGGGACTTGCGCGCTTTCTTCCTTATGTGGGACCGGCAATCAATTGGGTCATTCTTGTCCTGATTACATATTTTCAGGAATATCACCTGTTTGGACTGAGCGCCTTTTATTATTCGCTGCTTGTCCTGTCGGTTACCGTAATCATTGACATGGTGATTGATTACATGATTACGCCGCGTATTTATTCCGACACGCTGCAAGTTCACCCGGCGGCGGTGTTGGTTGCTGCCATCGTCGCCGCGTCCCTGTTTGGCGTGCTGGGCGTGATTGTTTCCGCGCCCATCCTTGCCACCTCTGCGCTGTTGTGGCAATATACCATGCGCAAAATGCTGGATGTAGACCCCTGGTTGGAAGAGGAAAAACATATCGCGCAGCCTTCGCTTTTGGAGTCTGCGCGCGGATTCTTTTCCAAACTCGGAAAATTTTTCAAGAAGAAATAGAAATCAAGGAGAAATATCATGAGTAAAAATGACGAACCCCGCACCACCACCCTCGCCGAGACCGAGAACTTCATCGCATGGAAAGCCGAAGAACCCGATGGCGAAACCACCTATCACATCGAAATGAATAACGTGACCGTGCATTTCTTCGAGGAGGAGTGGAAGGAATTTTTGGAACTCGCGCGCGAACTCAGATAAATGTCCCCATGCCGCGATATGTCGCTCTGAGGGAGCGTTCTTTGCGACCGAAGAGTCTCTTACTTTGCTTCAGAGATTCGTTGCTTTACTCGGAATGACAATCATCAACTGTTAACTCACCTTACGCAGTGTTGTCGTTTCGACGAGCAGAGCGAGGAGAAACCTTTTGTCGCAGGGCAAGATTTCTCGCTTCGCTCGAAATGACACCGCGTAAGGTCACCTGTTAAGTATATGGGACGCGGAAAAACGCGGATTCTTATTTGTTTTTCCGCATAACTCCGCGTCCTATCAAAGCATTTGATTTATTCCACATGACGCACAATGACACTTTCCCGTAGAATTCTCACCGCCATTTTTTCAGCCATTGCGCTTGCTTTTGTATTTAACCTTTTCTTCTTGAAGTTATCCGAGCGTCCGCTGATAGACCAATGGCTGCTGATGATTTTTTCATCCGCCGCGTTGGGGTGGATTATCTTTTCGTGGCTGGGGACGTATCTCACATTTCAACTTCCGCGCGTTGATTTCCAGTCGTTCAAATCTTTTTTCAAAGAAAACGCGCAAGGCATTTTGATTGCCTTGTTTTTTTTCGCTGTGTATACATGGCTTGGCGCGCGTCTTAATTTCCCGCACAACGACACCACCGATAATTTTCTCGATGCGGATAACTACCCCTGGATGATGCGTATCGCCGCGCCGGGCGGTTACTCCTACGAGATGCGCGGACCTCACCCCTTTGCTTATTTCATCTTTCGCCCGCTGGGCGCGATATTCAATTTATTCACGCGCGACTTTCCGCTCTCCGCGATTCTGTTGAATACGTTGATGGGCGCGTTGTGCGTGTTGTTCGCGTGGATGTTCATCAAACGTCAGTTTCAGAATTCCATCTACGCGGCGTTGATCGCCTGCCTGCTGGGATTAAGTTCCGCGCATATCTTTCTCGGCTCGGTTATCGAGACTTATATTTTTTCGGCAGCCGCAATGATGTTCTTTTTTCTTTTATTGCAAGCCGGAAGTTCCACGAGCGCGCTGGTCGGCGCGAGTCTGCTCACATTTGGAATCACCATGACCAACCTCGCGCAGAATTTCATCGGCTTTGCGCTGGAGACTTTGCGGGCGAAGACGCTGCGCGATTCCATAAAAGAAGTTATCCGCTTTGTGGGGCTGACCCTTTCCATCGGAATTGTTTTGAGTTTGATTCACGCCGCGTGGTATCCATCCAGTAAATTATTTTTTTTGATTTCCGACGCGCAGGCGGAAAAAGACTTTGCTTATTCGATTTTTCATGAACCGTCATGGCGCGCGGTGGGACGGCTCATGCTGCTGGCGCGGACGATATTGCTGTATGCCGTCATCGCGCCCAAGCCTTATGTTTTTTATGAAGAAGTCGGCGGGGATTTTCCGCGCTTCAATTTTTTCAAGATTGTCCCCGGTACATTTTCCTATAGTTCTTATGACGGCTTGGGAAATATCCTCGTTATAGCGTGGATGTTTTTGCTGCTTGCGGCGGGCGCAATGTTCCTTGTAAATTTTGCGCGTACCAGAAAAATAGATTTGTCGTTTTCATTTGCGTTGTGCGTGTTGTTCAATTTCCTTTTGCACGTCAACTATGGCTACGAACCGTTTTTATATTCTCCTGATTGGACCTACGCGCTGATTTTCTTTGTCGCGCTTTCACTTGCGCCGCTGGCGAAAAATCGTTTTTTTCAAGGCGGCATGTTTATTTTCTTGATTTTGCTTGCATACAATCAGGCGCTGTTCTTTGAATTTATTTTCGAGACCATTGCCCCCTATTTGAGTTAACCCATGAAACCGTTTTTGAAATTTACCTTAAGCCTTGTGTTTGGCATCCTGCTTGCCTTTGCGTTTGCTTTCCCCTATTTCAACGACCCCGCCTACACCCTGCTGGATAAATTTTCGCTGGTGGCTGTCCCCGCTTTTTCGTTGACCTTTGTGCTGTTCGCCTTGTTCCCTTATGTGGAAGAAGGGCTGCGGCAAATCGAATTTCAAAAGATAACGTCGCGTCCGCGCTTGTTGGGGGCGTGGCTGGCGGGCGGAGTTGTCTCATTTTTCGTCACCTCGTTTCTTTCCAATTTCTATCCCGCGCCTTATATCATCCCGCTTGCGGCGCTTTCAATTTTGACCTTTGGCGTTTTATTTCATCATGGCTTGGGCAGGCTGGGTCGTTTTATAAAAAAATCGCCTGTGGATTTCGTGATTGTATTTCTTCTCTTTGCGTTTGTCGCCGCTTTTCAAATTATCTTTTTCCGCGCCGGGCTTCAATCTCCCGCTTTGTTCAAATCGGATGTTTTTCTCTTCAAGGGCGATGAAATTATTTTATTCCTGCTTGCGGGCGGACTCTCTCTTCCCCTTCTCGCGTGGATTTTGCGCCGCGCTTTATCCGCTGCGCTGCTCGAAAATAAATTCGTCAAATTTGTTCAGGAAAATTTACCAGGCTTGTTTCTTTCGTTTTTGTTTTTGGGCTTATATGTCTTAATCGGTTCTGTCTTGAACTTTCGCAATTTCGACGTGGATGACATCTTCTTTGACTCGGATGGTTTCATCTGGCGTTACCGTTTGACCACCGACAATTGGCAGGATTTCTACTGGCGCTCGGTGCATCCGCTTGCGCTGCTGATTCTCAAACCGCTGGTGAATCTCGTCTCGATTTTTTTGAACGGGGAACTGCACTACGCCGCGATTTTGCTCAATGCGCTGGCAGGAGCCGCCTGCGTGTTTTTCGCGTGGATGTTGATGAAGTCCGCGCTGGAAGACGAAACCTCCGCGTTGTTGATCGCGTCCCTGCTGGGATTCTCCACCTCGCATTTATTCTTCGGCGCGCTTATCGAGACTTATATCTTTCTTGCGGCTGCCACGCTTTTTTTCTTCGTCCTCATGCAAAAGAAAAATGAGTCCCTGCCATTGTTGATTTCGGTGGGCGTTGTGACCATGGGAATCACGCTCACAAATTTGGCGCAGACCGTCATCGCTTTGTTTGTGACAAAGCCAGATTTTAAGTACATCTTCAGATACGTTTTTATCGTGGTTGTGTTGGTTGTGTCCTTGACATTGGTCAGCAATGCTTTTTACCCCAATGCCAGCCCATATTTTTATGTCCCATCCAGTTTTCTGGCGGAGCGGCAAAATGTCCGCGCGGTGTCGTTGAATCGCGCGCAGGCATTGACCCGCGCTTTCCTGTTCAACAACATCGCCGCGCCGAGTCCGATGCTGTGGAACAAAGACATTCCCTTCACGCAGTTCCGCTTTTACCGCGCGGAAGATTACACCATCAGCGCGTACGATACGCCGCTGCAATCTACAACCGCGTGGGTGTGGAGCGCCTTCCTTGTGTTGGCGGTCATCTTTTTCATCAAAGATTTCAAATCCCATGATTGGCGTTTGACGCTTGCGCTGATTGGATGCGTGGCGTTTAACTTATTAATCCATCTCAGGTATGGCAAGGAACTGTTCCTTTATTCCCCAAATTGGACGTACGCCATCGTGCTTTTGCTTGGCTTTTCATGGAAGGGATTGTTGAAATATAAATGGTTTCAATTTGCCCTGCTCGGCTTTTTGCTTTTGCTCGTGTTGAACAACTCCGCGCTGTTTATTCAAATCGTGGAAATATCCGCGCCTTATATCAAGTAGGTCACGTTTGCAACGTGACACGCGCTGCATTTGGAAATGTCACGCTTCAAGCGTGACCTACAAGTGACCTACAAGCGACCACATGATTTATAATATCAACATTCACATCAACGGCGGAGGATTTGTATGCGGAAACTTTGGCTTGTCATTCTTCTTGTAATTTTATTCATCCCCACTGTGGCTTATGCCCAAACGCCTGAGCCGCCGCCAAGTGGTTTTTCCTGTTTGCCCGGAAACTTTGACGGGGCAAAATGCGGTGAGGCTCTTGGCATCTGGGGATATATTTTATTTGCCATTCTGGCTGTTTTGGCATTTGTCTTTACGCCAATTGGGAAAAAAATACAAGAACAAATTGGGAACATCTTTGAGGAATGGCGAAACCGCCGCCCTGCAAGCCTGCTGACAGAAGATCAAAAACAAGAAAACCGCGTTTTATATCAAAACCGCCTTGCAAGCGAATTGGACGAAAGCGCCATCAAAACGAGTTGGATGAATGCGCTTGGCAAAGACGATGTCATGTTGCGCCCTTCGGAAGATAAAAATTTTATATCGTTATCTGGCGACCTTGCAAT
>DZBA01000110.1 GCA_022729775.1 Anaerolinea thermophila
ATCCGTCGCATCCGTGTCCAAATGGTTTTTAATCACGGCAATTCCCAATGAGCCGCATAGCATTCATAATGCAACAAACCTGCAATGGTAGACATTACAGAACCATAAAAAGGAGAAACCTATGTCAAAACAAAAATTATTTCCCGTTCTTTCGATAGCAGTTTTATTAGCCTTGTTGATGGCGGCGGTATTGCCGCTTGCCGCGTTCGCGCAGGATGAAACCCCGCCCGGCGGCGAACCCGTTGTTGTGCAAGAAGCCCCCGCGGAAGAGGAAGTCCCCGCGGAAGAACCCGCGCCCGTTGAACCCGCTGCGGAAGAATCCGCGCCCGCTGAACCTGTCGCGGAAGAACAACCCGCCGAAGAAATCACCATCCCCGAAGTATTGGAACAACTCCCCGAAGACGCGGAACTGGTGATTGTTGATGCCGAAGGCGAAGTTGTGCCGCTTGCTTCTGTGGAAGCGGTGGAAATTGTTTCCAAGAACGACCCCATCTGGTGTCCCGACTCCGCGATGCCGGGCAATGGCTGTACCCCCGCTTTCGACACAGTGACAGAACTCGTGGGATATATCAGCAACCCTGCGAATGGCGTCACCGGCGCGGGAACAATTTACTTCACATCTACGTATAACGTCAACGACTTCTCGATTACCCAACGCGATATGCCGAACTTGACCGACTTGACGATTCAAGGCGGGTGGAACGGTCAAGTTGGCAATGATGCCGCGCTGGGCGGAAATACCACGTTTACCGTTCCCATTGACATCACTTGGCAGTGGTCACTTACCCCATCCACAGTTACTTTAAGGAATGTCACGGTGACCGGCGTTACAGTGGGTCCGGATGGTGAAAGTTCGGCTGGCGGCGCCGTCACCGCAGATGGAAAAATATTCGTCTATGACAGCGTATTTTCCAACAACGTGGGCGATGGCGTCCATGGCAGCACCGGGCTGTATCTTTCTTCTGAAAAAAGTATCTATGTCGAAAACGTCCAAGCCAATCGCAACGCAGGTTCGGGCATGGACTTGTACGGACCCTTGATTGAAGTCGTCAACTCGCAGGCAAACTGGAACGACGGCGTGGGCATCGAAATTCCCAGCCCGTGGGATGGGGGAATGTATGCCGACAGAGTGGCGACCTTGACGAATGTCGAGCTCACCTGCAATACCGGCGGACAAGTCGCGACTACAAGAGACGAAGATTGGACCGGTTGGACGGTAACTTCTAATGTCCCGAAAGGCGGATGCAGTGTTAATGGCGGTGGCGGCGGCTGTGGCGGCGGCACTCCAGTCAATGACGACCCCAAGCCAAACTATTCGCTCTGCCACAAACTTGGCTCCTCCGCGCCCAGCTACTGCGATTCAATCCTTGAACAGGAAGAAGGCGAACGGATCATCCCCGTGCCGACACCCTACGATGAGAAGAACCTCCCCGCCGACCTCCCCGAAAATATCGAGTTCCTCTACGGCGTGAGAGTCATCCTGCACTGGAACACCCCCGATGGCGACGTCGTGGACGAGAAACCCAACAACGTCCCCGTCTCCATTGAAATCCCCGAAGAATTCCAGGGTGAATCCATCCGCGTGTTGTATTGGGACGACAAAGAATGGGTTGAAGTCAAACCCATCGAAATCAGCAAAGACGGCAAAGAAGTCAGATTCAGCGTTGACGAAAAAGGACAGTACGCGATTGTCTCGCCGTAGTTCGTAATTCCACCCTGATTTTTAACGCAAAGACCTCCGAGACATTCAACACCTCGGAGGTCTCCTTATTTGCCTTTCTTCGATGACGGACTCCGCAAGTTCTACGGGACGGATTCAAAAGTCTCTTGACTTTCGAGGCAAAATCGGGAGATTTTGCAGTCCGAGGCGACAAACTTTGCCTGCACATTGTAGAACTTTTTGACTCCAATATCAAACCCTCTATACTATAATACACCCAGTATGACCCGAAAAATCCTCCTCCCCACCTTACTCCTCCTCGCCTTATGGCTTAGCGCCTGCGGCGAAAATTCCGCGCCCGCGCTGACCGCGCAAGCGGCAGACCCTTGCTCCGCGCAAAACCTGCCGGAATCGGTCAAGAAGATTCACAACCTGACGCGCGAATTCGACAAATACTCCACGCTGGCAAGCAACACGCCGCAAACCCAAATCGTCCAAGTCCTGCCGGATATGCAGCGCATCGAAACATGGATGGAAGACCAAGCCGCGCCGCCGTGTTTACAGCATCTCAAAGATCTGCAAATTCAACACGTCAAGACGGTGAACGCCACGCTGATGATATTCATGAACGCGGCTGACCAAACCGCGCTGGATCAGGTCAACGCGGGAATCGCCTACGCCCGCGACCTTCACCTGCAATACGACGTGGAACGCGCGCGCGTGCTGGGCATCACGCTTACGCCCGCGCCGCCCACCCTCACCCCCGCGCCGTAACGCGGACTCAAGTTCTACTTGCGAAAAATCTCCAAACCCAGGACTCCGCAAGTTCTACTTGCGGTAAGCCAGAAGTAAAACTTCTGGACTCCAACAAACCATTATGCTGAAAAAAATCCTTCCCCTTATTTTTATACTCACCGCGCTGCTCTCCGCCTGCGGAAGCCAATCTGCCGCGACGGAAACCGTCACCGCGCCCGCCTTCACCCCCACAGCGGACACAGACCCATGCTCCGAAGCGAACCTGCCCGAGGAAATGAAAAAAGTCCACGCCTTCACGCGCGAGTTCGACGATTACGCCAAGCTTGCAAGCAACGTCCCGCAAAATGAAATCCTGCAATTCATCCCGGAGATGCAGCGCATCTTACGCGCCGCAGAAGACTATTCCGCGCCGGCGTGCCTGACCCAATTGAAAGAACTTCAAATCAGCAACATGAACGCCGTCATCAACACGCTGATTTTTTTCATCAACATAAAAGACCAGGCGGGCATGGAACAAGTCAACTTTAATATACTTCAAGCGCGCGAGCTGCGCGTCAAGTATGACATCGAACACGCGCGGCTGTTGGGCGTCACCATCACGCCCGCGCCCACCTTCCCACCCACGCCCGACCCCAACGCCACCGCAACCCCTACGATGACCCTTACGCCGACAGCGACCAAAACCGCAACGCCAACGAAAACCGCCACCGCGACCTTTACGCCCACGGCAACCAAAACCGCAACGCCAACGGCAACATCCACAGCAACGGCGACATTTACCGCAACGATAACATCCACCGCGCCAGCAAACGCCACCGCGCTTAATCCCGCCTCAACCGGAATCAACCTGCGCCTCCTGCCGGATATGAACACACCCGTCGGCGGGATGCTTGGCGCGCAAGCTTCCACCCACGCTGTCGGCAGAACCGCCGATAATCAATGGGTGCAAGTGGAAATTCCAAATAAAGGCGGCTTATTGGGTTGGGTGTATACCTCGCTGGTGCAAATTTCAGTTCCCATCGAAAGCCTGCCAGTGGTGAAATAATCAAAGTTGTTACCCGTCGAAAAAATTCTTACCACAAAGGACACGATGGTCACGAAGGGAAAACGCCTGCACAACCAACCTTTTTCCTCCTTTGTGTACGTTGTGAACTTCGTGTTGAAAAAAGATGCCTTTTTGAGAAAAAATTAACCGTTCCGACACTTGCGCCGCGCTGCGTTGCAGTGCAGGTGAGGTTTCCTCGTAAAACATGGTTAAATTGCGCCAACCTTCGGAACGTTCTGCGTAAGGTGCGTTAAGTACTCACCTTACGCAGTTTTACTAAAAAGTGATGTCATTGCGAGCCGCGCTCTTGATTTTTGCGGCGAAGCAATCTCTGACCTGTAAGAACGGATTGCTTCGGACGAAGAACAAAGGCGTCCTCGCAATGACATGGCATTTTGCGTAAGGTGAGTTAAGTAATCTAATCTGCTGCAACTCTTTTTATTTTTATGCGTAATAAAGGTGTAAACAAAAGGAGAAAACATGAACGAAACAAAAACCCTCACCCGCAGCAAATCCAACCGCATGATCGCGGGCGTGTGTGCCGGACTTGGCGATTACCTGAATATTGACCCCACCGTGATTCGCCTCTTATTCCTGCTTGGATTTTTCACCTTCAACGGCGCAATGCTGCTTGTCTATCTCGTCATGGCAATCATCACGCCGGAACAATAAGCGTAACGGTAGGGACAAGTCTAAGACTTGTCCCTACTTGTCCCTACATCTACCTTGCCAGCGCAAGGAATACATCCTCCAGTGTTGGCTCTCCCCTCTCTATTTTTTCAACTGTAATATTTTCAACGCGCAAGGCGTTTTCAAGCGTCTCTTTTTCCACGCGCTGACTGATGACGCGCAGGTGATCGCCCGCCAAGCCAACGCGCTCCACGCCCGACAGCGCGGAGAGGATTTCCACCCCGCGTTCCAACGGCAGCGCAAACACCTCCCACACATTACCTGTGATGATGGTTTTCTTCAAATTTGTCGGCGTATCCATTGCCAGCAATTTACCGTCGCGCATCACGCCGACGCGCTCGCAGTATTCGGCTTCATCCATATAATGGGTGGTGACAAGAATCGTCACGCCGCCTTCGGCAAGTTCATAGATCAAATCCCAAAACGCGCGGCGGGCGGTCGGGTCTACGCCGGAGGTGGGTTCATCGAGGAACAATAATTTTGGCTCATGCACCAGCGCAATTCCCAACGAAAGACGCTGCCGCCAGCCGGTGGACATATCGCCCGTGAGCGTGTTCTCATGCCCTTTCAAGCCGACCAGTTCCAGCGTGTGTTGAATGCGCGCTTTATCGGTCACGCCGTACACGCCGCCATAGAATGTTAAATTTTCGAGCGTGGTCAGGTCGTCATAAATGGCAAACTTCTGCGACATATACCCCACGCGCAAGCGGACTTCCTCGCTTTGCCGCGCAACGTCAAAACCAAGCACGGTGGCATGTCCATCACTGGGGCGAAGCAAGCCAAGCAACATGCGAATTGTGGTGGTCTTGCCGGACCCGTTCGGACCAAGATAGCCGACAATCTCCCCCCTGCCGACTTCAAAGTTGATGTGATCCACCGCGACAAAATCGCCAAAACGCCGCGTGAGATTTTGAACAGAGATAACAGGTTCAGTCATTCGGTCTCCAACGTCGTGTGCATGCAAAACATGTCAGGGATGGATTCGAAAGTCTCCTGACTTTCGAGGCAAAATCGGGAGATTTTGCAGTCCTAGGTGACAACCTTTGCGTGCACACCCAACGTCTGCGAAAGTCAAGCGACTTCCGATTCCATATTTGATTCAGATAAAGCGATGAAGACATCTTCCAGCGCGGGCGGAATGAGGCGCAGGCTAATCAGCCGCGCGTTTTGCGCTTCGATTTCAACAGGCAGGCGCGCGAGGATTCTATCCGCCGCGTTTTCTTTCACGCGCAGGTGTAACTTATCGCCAAACGCGGCGACATCCTCCACGTCAGGGTCATGGTGCGCGATGTGGCGCAGCGTGTTGAGCGGCTCGCCGCGCAATTCCATCACGCGCCCGTTGAGTCGCGCGCGCAAATTGGAAGGTGAATCTTCCGCGATGATTTTGCCCGCCTTCATAAATCCCACGCGATGACAGCGCGAGGCTTCATCCATGTATGGCGTGGAGATAATGACTGAGACGCCATCTTCGCCGGAGACCAACTTGATGACCAGTTGCCAAAAATCCTGGCGCGTGACCGGGTCTACGCCGGTGGTGGGTTCATCCAACAACAACAAGCGCGGGCGAGTGACCAGCGCGGAAGCCAGCCCAAGCTTCTGTTTCATACCGCCGGAGAGCTGCCCCGCGAGCCGATCTTTGAATTTTCCCAAGCCGACGAATTCGAGAATCTCCATCGAGCGCGGAAGCCATTCGGAAGATGATAATCCGCGAATTTCAGCAAAGAAGCGGATGTTCTCCAATACGGTTAAATCTTCATACATCGAAAAACGCTGCGAAAGATAGCCAATGGTCGCGCGCGCCTGTTCGGTCTGCGTGAAGACATCATATCCGCAGATATTGACGCTGCCCGCGTTGGGTAACAACGCGCCGACAAGCAAACGGATTGCGGTGGTCTTCCCCGCGCCATCCGAACCGACCAGCCCGTAGATTTCACCCGCGCGGACATTCAAATCCACACCGTCTACGGCATGAACATTATCGAAATATTTTTTTAATCCATTTGCTTGCACAAGAAAATCAGCCATGTTAATGTCTTTTGGTTGAAAGGTTTAAGGTTACAGGTTTAAGGTTTAAGGTTGAAGGGTGAAGGGTGGTTATTTGAAAACCACGTCCGCGGGCATACCGATTTTTAATTTGCCATCGCGGTCTTCGACTTTGAGTTTGATGGCGTAGAACGTGGAGCTGCGCCCTTCGACGGTTTGCACGTTGCGCGGGGTGAATTCCGCCTGGTCTGCAATTTGAATGACGGTGGCGGCAAAAGTCTCACCGGGGAATGAATCCGCGCTGACGTCTGCCTGCTGCCCAACTTTGATTTCTCCATAACGGTCTTCGGGGACATACACCGTAATCGTAATCTGTTCGAGGTCTGCCATCGTCAAAGCCACCGCGCCGGGCTGCACATATTCGCCGGGTTCGACGTTGCGCGTGAGGATAACGCCATCCATCACGGCGCGCATCTCCAATTTTTCGATTTGCGCGTCGAGAAGGTCAAGGTTTGCCTGCGCCTGCTCGACAGATTTCTGCGCCTGATCTGCGGCTGCCTGCGCTTGGGAGAGCGCGCCCTGTGCGGCAAGCACAGCATTAGACTGGTCGCCGGTTTGCAATCCGCGCAGACGATCCAGCGCTGCGTAGTAACGCTCCTGCGCGACAGAGACATCCGCGCGCATCTGCAAGACTTCATCCGCTGCCTTTGTATCGAGAAGCGCGTCATAGGCTTTTTGCGCGTCGTCCAATTCCTTCTCGGCGGCGTTGAGCCAATCTTCACTGGTGTTGGTCAGGTGATCGTCGCCGCGGCAGCCATAGATTTTATTGGTCAACCACCACTTATCCACGCGATACCCATCGTTCATGCCGCAGTGCGTGCTGTTGTATTTTCCAACTGGGGCGTTTGCGTCTGCGGAGTTTTGCGCGAGCTCGTCCACATCTTTTGCGGTCAGGTAGGCAAGGCGCGCGTCCAGCAATCTTTTTTCCACTTTGAGAAACTCAGATTGCGCGTCGGTCACGTTGACATCCTGCAACTTTGATTTGGATTCTTCCCACAACTTAAACGCAAGGTCAACCTGTTCTTGCGCGGCTTGCAGCTGCTCGACGCGGGAAAAATACCAATCGGGCTGCTCGAATTGATTCGGGTCTTTCGAGAACCAATCTTGCACGCGCGACTTTTTATCCTGCGCGAGCGCGGCTTCGAGCGTAATTTGATATTGACTCTTGGCGGTGTTGAGCGCGCTCTGCGCGGTTTGCGCGCCCGCCTTTGCCGCTTCCACATTGGCGGCGGCGACCTCGCGCTGGGCGGTCAGCAGGGTCGGGTCAATTTGCACCAGCAAATCATTCTCGCTGACCTTTTGACCTTCTTCGACTTCTACGTTGAGTATCTTGCCCGCCAATTCAGGCGAGACATTCACAATCGTCGCTTCGATGGAACCGGAAGCGGTGATGCCTCCATGATCAGGGTTGAATAACGTCACATAGATAAGGTATGTCAGCGCGCCCAAAAGGATAACGCCAAGCGCGATACGAACCGGGAGGGGGGGAAGTTTATGCTGCATGAAAAAATCTCCTTCGTGAAGATGATGTATTTAATCCAAGCGCTTTCTAAAACGCAACGAAGCCGCGCCCATAATGACTACGCCAAAAATAACCAGCGCAATGACTTCATTTTGAATGGCGGCAATTCCAACGCCCTTGATTAAAAGGGCGCGAATGATAATCAGGTAATAACGCAGCGGAATGGCAAGCGAAACAAATTGCAAGAATTTCGGCATTGCCGCAATGGGGAAAAAGAAGCCTGAAAGAAAGATCATTGGCAGGTTGAACATCATCACGGACATCATGGCTTCCTGCTGCGTATTTGACATCGTCGAAGCGAACAGCCCAATTCCCAAACTGGACATGAGGAACAGCCCGGCGGTGATGATAATCAGCACGCCGCTGCCGCGGATGGGGACGCCAAACCACCAATGACCAATCAGCAAAATCTCGGCGGTTTCGATAAACCCTAAAATCACATAGGGCAGCAATTTTCCAACAATCAACTCCCATGAGCGGATGGGCGTCACAATCAACTGCTCGATCGTTCCGCGCTCGCGCTCGCGCACGATGGTCGTCGCGGTAAGGATGGAAGTGATGAAAGAAAGAATCATGCCAATCACGCCGGGGATGTTGAAATATGCGCTGTCTAAATCGGGGTTGTACCAAACCTGCGTGCGGACTTCCACCGGCGCAGAGGCGGCAACGCGCCCGCTCAACAAGGCTTGCTCGCCGACGATTTTTGTCGAATACGCCTGCCCCACCAGCCGCGCAGTGGAAAGCGCGGTAGAGCCAACGCTGGCATCGGAGCCATCCAAAATCATCAACACTTGCGCGTTGCCATCCAATAGGCGGCGGTCATAATCCGGCGGGATGACCAGCGCCACGCGCGTATCACCGGACTCGATCAATGCTTGATATTCGTCTGAAGAAGAGACGGAATAATCAAGGACAAAATAATCAGCGGCGCGGAAGGCATCCAGCAGCGCGCGCGACTGCGTGGTCTTGCTTTGGTCCCAGACCGCCATGGAGATATTCCTCACGTCGGTTGTCGCCGCGTACCCAAGCAGGAACAACTCCATAATGGGGATGATGATAATCATCGCCAGCGTGCGCGGGTCGCGGAAGATTTGGACGAATTCCTTGCGAATAATGGAAGTGATGCGGGAATTAAACATAAAATTTCCTTTGAGCGTTCAATCCTTTAGAATGCCGCGCAGGTACATATCCACATAAAGTTCCTGCGTGTTTTTTGGCATCAACCCGGAAATAACAGAGTTGGATGACACCAGTTCTGTAAGATAATAAGACATCACCATCCCGAAAAAACTGCGCATAAAAACTGCGGGATTGGTCACGCGCAATTGTTTGCGCACTTTTGACATCTTTTCGAAAATGGGCAGCACCTTGGGCACAATTTCCTTTAACATTAAAGCGCCGTGCCTGCCGTTGAACTCCACCATTTCGATAAACATCAATTTGAGATATTCCGGGCGGCTGTCCAATTCGGCAAAGACAATCCGCGCCGCGTTTTTGAGGAACTCTTCCGCGTTATCGCCTTCCGCTTCGAGAATGAGCGGCAGCACCCGTTTATATGGATGCTGGTCAACGATGATGGCTTCGAAAATATCATCCTTCGAAGCAAAGTGATTATAGATACCCCCAAGCGCAAGCCCGGCGTGTTCGGCGATTTGGCGCATGGAGGTGGCATGATAGCCATGCGCAAGAAATAATTCGATGGCGGCTTCTTCAACGGCAAGGCGCGTGACTTCGCCTTTTGTAGGGTTGTCTTTTGTTTTTGCAGGCATGATGTCCTTTTTAGAAAAATGAACGAACGTTCGTTTTTTTATTTTACGCAAAAACAAAACCTTGTCAAGGGGGAAAATAATACCC
>DZBA01000111.1 GCA_022729775.1 Anaerolinea thermophila
TCCGTCGAATCCGTGTAGTCCGTGTACCAAATCACGGCAAATCCCAGAGAACCGACAAGCTAAATGAAAGTTTTTTGCAGGCATTCATAATTTTTTGTTATTTTACAGGTTCCTTTTCGCATTTCGTCCTTAATATATGTAATTTGCGCGCCTATATTTTTTGAGGGAGAAAAAACACTGTTTTATGCCCTGTTTTTTTATGACATTAAACAATACTTAATATGACACACGCCACTATTGTACTGTTCGTCACAATATTATGATGTGTTTCGTGAATATACGTTTATACGAATATAGGTACATACATGATTGCTCCCAACCTTCAACAGGAAATCTCGCAACTCGAGGCAAACTTCTGCGCGGCTTTGTCAGACCCGACGCGCCTGCTGATTCTTTACACGCTTCACACCAAATCGTTCAATGTGAATGATTTAGCAGCGGAACTTGGACTCAACCAGCCGACTACGTCGCGCCACCTTAAGGTATTGCGCGAACGCGGGCTTGTGACCACTGTCCGCGCTGGCACAATCATCACCTACCACTTATCGGATTCAAGATTAATTCAGGCGCTTGATATTTTACGAAGCGTAATGCGTGAACGACTTTCTTATCAAGCGAATCTGATTAATGAAATTTCACAGGAGAATATATGACGAAGAAACGCTTTCCTCTTTGGACAGTTGGACTGGTCGGCATCTTTTTGCTTGTCCTTGTCCCTGTCCTTTATTTTCTGCCGCGCGCCCAATCGAAAAAAGAACCGGCGGCGTATTTGCCCGTAAAACCGGTGCATGTGGATCATAAAGACATCGTCAAAGGCGAGTTCAAAACCGGGCAAGATGTGACCCGCGCTTGCCTGGAATGCCATGAAGATGCTGCAACCGAATTTATGAAAACCACGCACTGGACATGGGAATCCAAAGCCTTTGATGTCCCCTGGCGCGAAGATGATGTGACCATTGGAAAGGTAAACCAGATCAACAACTTCTGCATTGGCACACAAGGCAATGAAAATAAATGTATGTCGTGCCATGCCGGCTATGGTTGGGAACAGGGACGCGAATCCGCCCTTGCCAATCCGGAAAACGTAGACTGTCTTGCCTGCCATGCGGACACTGGCGCTTACGGCAAAGGCGCGTTTGGAAATCCTGCTGAGGGCGTAGACCTGCTAGCTGCCGCTCAAGGTGTGCGCGCGCCTACGCGCGATAACTGCGGAAAATGCCACTTTGATGGAGGCGGCGGTAACGGCGTCAAACACGGCGATCTCGATGAGAGCTTGTACTTCCCCAATGAAAACCTCGACATCCACATGGGCGGCGAGAAAAATATGCAATGCGCCGATTGCCACTGGACAAAGGACCATCAAGTCTTGGGACGCATGATCGCTGATAACTACACCATTGACCCAAAGGAACAGGTTTCCTGCGAACAATGTCACGTAGACCAAAAGCATGAAGATGAGCGTCTCAATACGCATCTGTCATCTGTTGCCTGCCAGACCTGTCACATCCCTGCGATTGCGCTTGAAGACCCAACCAAAGTGACATGGGATTGGTCGCAAGCCGGTCAGGAAGGTCGCGAGGATGATCACTTCACATACCTCAAGATCAAAGGCGAGTTTGTGTATGATAAGAACTTTGCGCCTACTTATTTATGGTTCAATGGGAACAATGAATATCGTTATATCCTCGGCGACAAAATAAGCGAAGATGGCGTTACTTACATTAATAAGCCCGCTGGCAGCATTGATGATAAGAACTCCAAAATATTCCCCTTCAAGGTGCATATTGCCAAGCAGCCTTACGATGTAAAGAACAAGCATTTATTGCAGCCTATCACATCGGGCAAAGATGGCTTTTGGACAACCTTTGATTGGAATAGCTCTTTTGAACTTGCGCAAGAGCGAATGGGCTTGGCTTATAGCGGCGAATATGATTTCACTACAACATATATGTACTGGCCCACGACGCACATGGTTCAGTCCGCAGATAAAGCCCTGCAATGCGAAGCCTGTCATGGCGAAAACGGACGCTTGAACTGGGAAGAACTCGGCTACCCTGGCGACCCCATTGATTGGGGTAGAAGGAAATAATTACGAAATACGAAACCGTAATTCGTAAGGAAACAATTATGAAACGATACACCATTCCCGCAATTCTCGGACTCTTGCTCGTGACAATCGCAATCAGTGTTGGCGTTGCGCTGGCTTCTTCCCAGCCTGCTCCCGTCACTCAGGCATCTGTCTTACACCCTAACTTTGCTATGCTCGATGCAAACGGCACGAATGTGCTTGAAAGCAATGGCGCTGTTTCTACAATGAAGACCTGTGGACAATGCCACGATACAACATTCATCGAAAGCCATGCGTTTCACGCAGACTTGGGTTTGTCTGATTACCAAGAAACAAAAGACTTGAATGCCAGCAGTGGCACATTTGGAAAATGGGATCCGCTTACCTATCGCTACCTTTCACAAAATGGTGATGAGCGACTTGACCTTTCTACTGCCGAATGGCTGATGCTCAACGGTGAGCGCATTGCCGGCGGCGGTCCTGCGACTACATCCCGCGATGGCGCTCCGCTTGCTGACCTTAAATCCAGCGCGGAGAATCCTGAAACTACGCTTTTGCAAAACGGCAGCGCAGCAGTATGGGATTGGGACAAATCCGGCACGATGGAGATGAACTGCTTCCTCTGCCATCTTGAATCCCCGAACACCGCCGCGCGCGCGGAAGCGATCCGCGCGGGAGAATTCGGCAGCGCGAATACCGCGACTCTCCTCGACTTGAATATCGTCTCAAAATCGGCGGATGGTTGGTCTTGGAGCGCCGACTCATTCAACGAGCTTGGCGAAGTTAAGAGCGAAAAGATTGCCATTCAAGACCCGACCAATCAAAACTGCGCGGCATGTCACGGTGAAGTTCACCCCAACGCCGGCGACCCACTTCTCATTGACCAATGTGATTTGAGCGAGCCGCAAACTGCAACCACCGGACAAGTTGTCAGCGGACAGCGCATCAACCAATCTGGTTTGAATTTGCAGGGCAAGGCTGAACTTGACCGTTCGTGGGATGTTCATGCTGAAAGAGAACTTCAATGCACCGATTGTCATTATGCGTTGAATAATCCATCGCACTTGAGCGAAATACAAAGCAGCAACCCTGAACATCTCGTATATGACCCGCGCTCTTTGGAGATTGGCGAATACTTACAACGCCCAGACCACAACTTTGCGCGTGGACAAAGCGCCCAGTTCAACGCCGCCCCCGAATATAAAGGCACGATGCGCCGTTGTGAAAACTGCCATGACGCAAGCAAAGGTCATGCTGACTGGCTGCCCTATGTGGATACGCACATGAACTCGATGTCGTGCGAAAGCTGCCATATCCCGCAGATGTACGCGCCTGCCATTCAGACCTACGACTGGACCGTTATCACGCTAAATGGCGGCGCAGTCTCTGCTTGTCGCGGTGTGGAAGGCACGCCTAATGAAGTTACTTCGTTGGTTTCGGGTTACAAACCTGTGTTGCTTAATCGCACCAATGTGGACGGTAATTCCCTGCTGGCTCCCTATAATTTGATTACTTCGTTTTATTGGGTGTACGATGACGCAAACGGGAGCAAACGCCCCGTGCGGTTGGTTGACCTTGAATCTGTTTATTTGAGCAATGGCGGTTATGCAAGCGATATTGTGACCGCCTTCGACGCAAATGGCGATGGCGCGCTGACCAATTCCGAACTCGCGATTGATTCGGCTGCAAAAGAAGACGCGGTCAAATCCAAGTTGCTCGCGCTTGGCTTGAATAATCCGCGCATCGAAGGTATGGTACAGCCATACAGCATCAACCACAATGTTACGAAGGGCAAGTACGCGGTTAATGACTGCAAAGCCTGCCACAATGAAGATTCGCGTGTGGCGCAGCCCATCAAACTTGCTGATAGCGCTCCTGTAATTCCCGTGTTCGTGACGAATACAAATGTCCAGGGCAGCGGTGAAATTGTCAAAGGCGAGGATGGCGCATTGTATTACCAGCCGCAGCCTGCCAGCGATGATATGTACGTTTTCGGTTCCAGCCGTGTGAGTTGGGTTGACTGGTTTGGCGCGCTTGCCTTTGCCGGTTCGCTGCTCGGCGTGCTTGGACATGGAACTTTGAGATATCTTGCCGCGCGCAAGCAGCCCAAAGAACACGTCGAGACCAAGCGCGTGTATATGTATGAAGCCTATCGCCGCTTCTGGCATTGGCTACAAACTGCGTCCATTGTGTTGCTGCTCTTTACAGGTTTGATTATTCACAGACCGGATATCTTTGGCGCATTCTCGTTCAGCAATATTGTGATTGTGCATAACATCCTCGCGGTGATTCTTGTCATCAATGCCGCCCTGTCGCTCTTCTATCATCTTGTCACAGAGCGCATCCGCGAATTCATCCCGCATCCTTACGGCTTCTTTGATGATGCGATTTTGCAGGCAAAATATTACATCAACGGAATTTTCAAGAGCGAAGGACATCCCTTCGAGAAACGCCCTGATAGCCGTATGAATCCCATTCAAAAGGCAACCTACTTCGCAATTTTGAATGTGTTGCTGCCTTTGCAAATTATCACCGGCGCATTAATGTGGGCTGTGCAGCTCTTCCCCAACATTGCCGGCGGACTTCCCTTCCTTGCCCCGTTCCATTCCCTTGTCGCATGGTTATTCGGTACATTCATTCTTGTCCACGTCTATATGACCACTACTGGCGCAACTCCGCTGGAGGCAATGCGCGCGATGGTCACAGGCTATGAAGACGTAGAAATCCACGATGAGGTTCATCAAGAAGAGAAAAAGCAGGAAGATAAAGGTAAGAAAAAAAGTAAGTAAGAATGATTTACCACTGCGGGGGGACACCCCCGCAGTGGATGAAAGACCAAAGGAGTCACGATGACTACTCAGACAAGAAAATCAATTTTCACTCGACCCGAAAAACCTTATGTACACCCGTATTTTGGCGGCGCTGTGCTTGGCGTTGTCCTCTTCCTTGCGCTGTTGCTGACGGGTAACGGGCTTGGATCATCAGGCGCGACCAGCCGCATTGACGCGCTGATCGTGGATGTCATCTCCCCCTCGCACGTGGACAACAATCCATATTTATTGAAAATGGCGGGCGGGGATAAAAATCCGCTGGATGATTGGATTGTGCCGGTGTTTTTCGGCGCGTTGTTTGGCGGCTTCTCTTCCGGCTTTTTTAATGGACGCTTGAAGTTTATGACCACCAAAGGTCCCAACATATCAGACCGCACACGCTGGTTGATGGCTTTTCTCGGCGGCGTGGTTTTCCTCTATGGCGCGCGCATGGCTCGCGGATGTACGTCAGGGCAGGCGTTGACCGGCGGCACGACCCTCGCTGCGGGCTCATGGTTGGTGATGTTTGCCATTTTTGGCGGCGCGTATGGGCTGGCATATTTTGTCAGGAAGTTTTGGAACTAGAACAGGAAATTTATCATGAACTTTCCTCTCCCTTCTCTTGTAGCAGTCAGCGCAGCCAACCCGTGGACGTACGTGCTGTTTGGCTTGATAGGCTTTGCATTTGGCTTTACGCTGGAAATGTCCGGCTTTGGCGATTCAAGAAAATTAGCCGCGCAGTTTTACTTCACTGAATTGACCGTTTTGAAAGTGATGTTCACCGCCATTGTCGTCGCCATGGTCTTGACCTTTGGCGCGGTGGGACTTGGATATTTGGATTACAGTCAGGTATGGGTCAACCCCACTTATCTTTGGTCTGGCATCATCGGCGGACTCATTATGGGCGTTGGCTTCATCGTTGGCGGATTTTGTCCCACCACGTCGCTGGCATCCGCATCCACCGGCAAAATTGACGGCATGATGTTTATGCTCGGCGGGTTTATAGGCGCGTTTCTGTTTGGCGAGACCGAACAATATTTCACCAATTGGTATAACAACGCCGGTTACTATGGGCGCGTAACGCTTGACCAGGTTTTTGGAATTCCGCTTGGCGCGGTAGTGCTGCTGGTTGTGCTTATGGCGTTATTTATGTTCTGGGGTTCCGAACAGTTGGAACGCATATTCGGTAAAAAGGATTTAAGCAAAGAACCGAAGATTCGCGTCGTGGGCGCGTCTGTTTTGTTTGTGATGGCGCTGGCAGTCTTTTTGATTGGCAACCCTTCGCTGGAAGAAAAATATAACAAGCTGACCTTCACGCGCACAGAGACCATTCCGCAGGAAAACGCAGACCCAATTGTAAACACCCACGTTTACACCGCGAATGACATGCTCTCGAACCGTTTGGTGTTTATTACGCCCGCTGAAGCGTTCAAGGCGAAATATAACCAAATCATGAATCCGATTTATCTCGATGTGCGTTCTGAAGCGGATTACAACCTTTATCACATTGACGATGCGATTAACGTCCCGCTGGAGCGCGTCACTGAAATTGTTCCCATGTTGATTACAGAGCCGCCCGCCAACTCGGTCTTTGTTGTGATGAGCAACGACGAAGCCGCAGCGGTGCAAGCATGGAAGATACTTGTCGCAAGCGGCGTTAGCAATTCCTATATTCTCGAAGGCGGCGTGAATAATTGGATTGCCTTCTTTGGCAAGGAAGATGAAAGCCTGAAGGTCGAAGTCAACCCGAATGCGGGTGATGATCAATTGAAGTACGTTTTCCCTGTCGCATTGGGAAACCGTTATAAATCCTGTTCGCCAAACCCGGTTGAATATGAAGAATTGGAATTTGAAGCGAAAATCCAATTGCAGTTGAAACGCGATAAATCCGGCGGCGGCTGCGGATAATATCTTGTAATAAAAAAATCGCGCGAAACATAATCGCGCGATTTTTAATTTTAATGCCCCATTCTCTCTTTTTCTGAAAGGATGGGTTCGACGTGGGGTTTTAATTCCCATTGTACGAGACCCTTGCGGAAGATTAACATTAGCGCCGCGCCCGCAGCCAGACAAATTGAGTTGAACATAATGATTGTTTGCGAACCGACAATCTCCGCGGCGTAACCGATAAAAAGGGAGGATATGGGCTGCAAGCCAAACGTCAACATGGTAAACAGGCTGATGATACGCGCGCGCATATTGCCCGGCGCGAGGAGTTGCATTACGCCCAGCCCGGTGGTCAGCACCAGCGGCATCCCCAAACTGACAAAGAAGATGGCTGCCATCGAAAGCGTAATCCATGTGGAACGGGAAAGCAGGAAATAAAAAACGCCCATCCAAATTGCTGCCCCGCCGACAATGCTCCCAATGCGTTTTGCGGATTGTGAAAGCGGCAGCAGAAACAGTGTTGAGACAAGCGCGCCCGCGCCAGATGCGCCAGCAAGCAGACCGAATGTCTGCGAGTCGCCATGAAGCACATGGTCGGCAACTGCTGGGAGAAGGTTGAAAATCGAAAAGCCAAAAAATGTGGCAAGCGCGGCAAAGACCAACAAGTCTATCATGCGCGGTTGGGTGCGGATGTAATCCAACGTTTCGCGAAATTGTCCACGCCCACTGCCGCGCGGGTTAATCTCCTGCTGGTGTGATTTCACCATGAATATGCTGAACAATACGAACATAAAACTAATTCCATTGAGCCAGAACGCTGCCGCAGAGCCAACCGCTTTGAGAAGGAATCCTGCCATTGCTGGACCAATCACGCGCGCGACTTGTAATCCCATAATATTTAAGGTGACCGCCTGCCGCACTTGCCGCATCCCGGAAAGGTCGCCGATGAATGCTTGCTGCGCGGGAAAATCCAGCGCGGCGACTACGCCGAGGATGAATGAAAATGTGTAAATGTGCCAAACTTGCACAAGATGAGTCTGTACCAACAACGCAAGGGCAAAGGCAAGCAGCATGGCGATAGTTTGCGTGACGAGCAGAATCATCCGCCGGTTGAGCCGGTCTGCGATGCCGCCAGCCCAGGGCGCCAGCAAAAAAAGCGGCAGGCTGTTGAGCATGACCACAATGCCGAGCGAACTTTCGGATTGGGTTAACTCCCATACCACCCAGCTTTGCGCGGTGGCTTGCATCCACGTACCGAGCAGGGAGACAGCCTGCCCGCCGAGATAAATCCGCAGGTTGCGATTTTTGAGCGGGTCGAAGCTGCGGGTGTAAGTCTGAACTAAAGTAGGGCGTTCGATAGGATTAGACAAGAAGAAGTTCCTTTTTTTATTGAGTGAATATTTAACCCCAATTCGCAATGTCTAAAACACGCAAGTAAAATAAACTTGGGGTAAGAAAGTGAGCGCTCTTATGAAAATATTTTTCGAAAACTCAAAATTATTATACTGGCTTATTCTCGTTTCTTTGTTGGGCATTGGCGCAACCATGCCGCCTTCCCGCATTCCACAGTCTGGTTCGGTTGTCTTTGCTGCCATTGGCGATTACGGAGTCGCAGGTCAGCCCGCAGCGGATGTCGCCAACTTGGTCAAGAGTTGGAATCCGGACTTTATTGTCACGTTGGGAGATAATAACCACCCTGACGGCGCGGCTTATTCCATTGACCAAAATATTGGGCAGTATTATCACGATTATATTTTTCGCTATAACGGAAAATTTGGCGGTGGATCTGCAACGCGCAGGTTTTTTCCCGTGTTGGGAAATCACGACTGGCATCAAAGCAGCCCCAATGCTTATTTGAATTATTTTGATTTACCCGGCAATGAACGCTATTATGATTTCGTTTATGGACCTGTTCACTTCTTTATGTTGGACAGCGTGGAATACGAACCAGACGGGTTTACCGCTGTTTCAGAACAGGCAAAATGGTTGAAGAAAAATATGTCCGCTTCGACGCTGCCGTTTCAAGTGGTGGTGACGCATTATCCGCCATACTCATCGGGCAAACACGGCTCCGTTCCTTTTATGCAATGGCAGTTCAAAGAATGGGGCGCGGATGCCGTCCTCGCGGGGCATAATCACATCTACGAAAGGCTGTCCGTCAATGGCTTGACTTATTTTGTCAACGGGCTTGGCGGGGACGAAGTGGGGACATTCAGGTCAGAGATTTTGCCCGAAAGCCAGTTCCGCTATAACGGGGATTTTGGCGCGATGCGCGTGGAAGCCACCGATTTGTATATGAAATTCCAATTCTATACGCGCGGAAATATTTTGGTTGATGAGTACATGGTCAGTAACCGCGCGCCGATGGTTTCTTCGATTGCCCGCGCGTCAACTGAATTATCCAACAGTGGCAGCGTGGATTTCAACGTGAATTTTTCCGAGCCAGTCACCGGCGTGGATGTTTCGGATTTCCTCCTCACTGCTAACGGAATCAGCGGCGCGTATATTTCCAATATCATAGGCGGCGGCACAAATTATGTGGTTTCTGTCCACACCGGCGCGGGGGATGGCAGTTTGCGGCTCGACCTGATTCCTAACAACGGTATTGTCAACAGTTACGCCGTCCCGCTTGTCAGTGGAAATTTCGCGGGCGAATCCTATTTGATTGAC
>DZBA01000112.1 GCA_022729775.1 Anaerolinea thermophila
GACGATGACCTGCCCCGCGTGGATGCTGTACCCGATTCCGACTCCGCCGCCGTGATGGATGCTCACCCACGTCGCGCCGTTCACAGCGTTGACCAGCGCGTTCAAAAGGGGCCAGTCTGCAATTGCATCCGAGCCATCTTTCATCGCTTCGGTCTCGCGGTTGGGACTTGCGACAGAGCCAGAATCCAAATGGTCGCGCCCAATCACAATCGGGGCTTTTAGCTCGCCGCTGGCAACCATCTCATTGAGTTTGAGTCCAGCCTTCGCGCGTTCACCGTAACCAAGCCAGCAAATCCGCGCGGGCAAACCTTGAAATTCAACTTGCTCCCGCGCCATCGTCAGCCAGCGTTTGAGATGGTCATCTTCGGGGAAGAGTTCCATCATGGCTTTGTCGGTTTTGTAAATATCTTCCGGGTCGCCGGAGAGCGCCACCCAGCGGAAAGGTCCCTTGCCTTCACAAAACAGCGGACGAATGTAAGCAGGCACAAAACCCGGATATTCAAAGGCATTGCTCACGCCATAATCCAAAGCGCGTTGGCGGATGTTATTTCCGTAATCGAACACAACGCTGCCTTTTTCTTTCCACGCTAACATAGTTTCCACATGCTTCGCCATCGAAGCCATTGCGCGTTCTTCATATTCTTTGGGATTGCTTTCGCGCAGTTCTTTCGCCTGCTCTAAAGTCAAACCCGCGGGGATGTATCCATACATCACATCATGCGCGGAGGTTTGGTCGGTGACGACATCGGGGATGACTCCGCGTTGCAGCAGCTCGGGCAGAATCTCCGCCGCATTGCCAACCAACGCGATGGATTTGCCCTTGCCGGCTTTCATTGCTTCTTCTGCCCAAGTCATTGCCTCTTCGAGGCTGTCCGTCATCGCATCCACTTGGCGCAGCGACAAGCGGCGTTCCGCGCGCCAGCGATCCACTTCCACAATCACGCCCACGCCTTCATTCATGGTGATTGCCAGCGGCTGCGCGCCGCCCATTTCACCCAGCCCGGCGGTGAGGACTAACTTGCCTTTCAGCGTTCCCCAGCCATTCAAGCGAGCAAGCGCGCCGAAGGTTTCATACGTCCCTTGCAAAATTCCCTGTGTGCCGATGTAAATCCAGCTGCCTGCGGTCATCTGCCCGTACATAATGAGTCCTTCTTTTTCCCACTTATCAAAGTTTTCCTGCGTTGCCCAATGCGGAACAATATTGCTGTTGGCGAGTAAGACACGCGGGGCATCGGTATGCGTGCGGAAGACCGCGACAGGCTTGCCAGATTGCACCATCAACGTCTCATCGGGTTCAAGATTCTTTAAGGATTCGAGAATCGCGTCGAAAGATTCCCAGTTCCGCGCGGCGCGTCCGCGTCCACCGTAGACGATGAGATGTTCCGGGTCAAAGGCAACCTTCGGGTCGAGGTTGTTTTGAATCATACGATACGCGGCTTCGATCTGCCAGTTTTTGCATGTGAGAGTCGTTCCTTGCGGGGCATGGATTTCTCGTTTCATTTATTTTTTTCCTTTTGATTTTGATTGAATATCAAGTTCGATTTCCATCGAATAACGGTCTCTAAAGATTCCCCTATACATAACAGCAGGCTGGTTTGGAGCTGTGTAACTCACTCGGTTGATGATAATGACAGGCGTTTCTGTTGGACATTCCAGCCACTGCGCTTCCTCTGCTGAAAGCGCGCGCGCTTCGATTTCCATCACCGCCCGCGTCGGCGGAGCCTTCACAGTCTCGGACAAAATCTCATGCGCAGACTTGATGCTCAAGTCTTCTTGCGCCAGTTTTGGACAAAATGAAAGCGGCAAATGACGTTCTACATAAGACACAGGCGCGCCCCTGAATATTTTGACCTGCGCAACATGAAGAATTAGCGACCCAGGCACAACTTTTAAGGCTTCGGCGTATTCCAGTGTGGCAGGCTCAACTTCCTGCCGAATCACACGGTAGGCTTCTTTTTTTTCAGAGCGTGTTGCCGCTTCCAAAAAATGGAATGCGACAGCGCCCGGTTGCAATTGATTAACAAATGAGCCAAGTCCCTGCTCGCGCCGAATCAAGCCCTCGCGCTCGATTTGACTCAGCGCTTTGCGGACAGTCTCACGCGAAAATTTATACTGCTTTACAAACGCCTCTTCCGTGGGAATTTGCCCACCTGCCGGGAAATTTCCAGTGACGATTTCCTGTCTTATTTTTTGGGCAAGATATAAGTATTTAGGTAAAGAGGGTTTCATGGCATCCCAAATGTGGAATAATTAAAAAATCAATTGTACGGTCAACTGTACATATCATAGCATAAACAAAACAGTACGTCAATTCCCAAAGATCAACCTTACAAATTTATCCCAGCCTGCATATATCACGGGTAATTCAGATACAATATTAAGAAATGCGCGCTTTGACGCGCAAAATTGATTTTAATTTGCGCCGCAAAAATGCTATACTAATTTGAGCAGACTTTTTGCTATTTCACTGTACAACTGATGAAGCACCGAGGTGACCCATGCCAAGAAAAAATAGCACGTTTTATGAGCCGCAATCCTATATGATTGCAGTGCTTATCGCTTGGACTATCTTTACCTTTATCTCTGCGGGGGTAGATTGGCTATGGCTGCAATATCATATACAAGTCACAATATTCAGTCACGGGGTAATCTGGCTGGCTGGGTTATTCGGTATTTATACAATATATAGACATTCACAAAAACAATTTCAAAAACAGGAAGACATGGCATCTGCCATGATAAAAAGCCAGGAGGAATATCGAACCATCCTACAGACCGCCATTGACGGATTCTGGCAGGTGAATGCTGACGGCTACATCACGGATGTAAACGACGCCTATTGTCAAATGAGCGGTTACAGCAGAAAAGAATTGCTGCAAATGAACATCAGCCAACTGGATATGTATGAAAAAAACGCGGATGTAAAAAAACGCATCGAAAGAATTGAAACTAATACTTCAGACAGATTCGAAACAATACATCGTCGTAAAGATGGCGCGCTTTTTAATGTTGAAGTCAGCGCGCGCTATCTGGAAACAGGCAAATTCTTTGGCTTCCTGCGCGACATTACCGAGTGCAAAGAAAATGAAAAGCGCCTAAACGAATCTCAGCGCATTGCGCGCCTCGGCAGTTGGCAGCTCGACATTCAAAAAAATATCTTACTATGGTCGGACGAAATCTATCGCATCTTTGGCATCGAGCCGCAGGCGTTCAAGGCAACGTACGAAGCGTTTCTGGACGCCATTCACCCTGAAGACCGGGAAATGGTCAATCTGGCTTATAGCAATTCGCTAAAAACAAAAACGCCATACAACATCGCCCATCGTTTGTTGATTAAAGACGGTAGCATTAAATTCGTCCTTGAAAACTGCCAGACTTTCTATGATGAAAACGGGCAACCGCTTTACTCCAGCGGAACCGTGCAAGATATTACAGAGCGCTACCAAATAGAACAAGCGTTACGCGCAAGCGAAGAAAAGTTTTCCAAAGCATTTCACCACTCCCCAATTTTAATTACATTGAGCGAAATAGAAACTGGAAGATACATCGAGGTCAACGAAAAATTCCTGCAAGTTTCAGGTTTTTTGCGCGAAGAAGTAATTGGAAAAACATCCGTAGAAATCGGCTGGATTACCCGCGAAGCGCGCGAGACAATACGAAACGAAATAACAACGCGCGGGGAAGTTCGCAACCTTGAGATAACTCTCTGCACCAAGAGCGGAGCGCAAATCATCTGCAATTACAGCGGCGTAATCATCGAAGTTGAAAACAGGAAATTGCTATTATCCATTGCGGAAGACATCACAGAGCGCAAACGCACTGAAAACCAACTACGGGAGAATGAAGCCAGTCTCAAGCAATCGCAAAGCGTCGCGCATGTTGGGCATTGGAGCTGGGACACGCAAACAAATACGGTTATCTGGTCAGACGAAATGAAGCGCATTTTTGGCGTCGAGCCGGAGACTTTCAACGGCGACCTGAACAAAGTCATCGAAATGGCAATTCACCCCGAAGACAAAGAAAAGGTCAATGCCGCGAACAATTCCGTATTAACCGCGCAGAAACCCGCGTCAATAGAATATCGCGTTATATGGATGGATGGGTCAGTGCATACTATATGGGCAGTACCAAGCGGACGCGTCACAGATGAAAACGGCAACATCCTAAAACTCACCGGTATCGTACAGGATATTACGGAACGCAAACGCGCGGAAGAATTTTTACATGAGAATAAAATGCTGCTGGAACAAGCGCAGCGAGTCGCCAACCTTGGGTATTACCTGCTCGATGTTCCAAGCGGCATATGGGAAAGTTCCGAGATTCTCGATGACCTCTTCGGCATCGAAAAAGATTACCCCAAAAACATACAGAGCTGGGCAGGCGTTATTCACCCCGACGAGCGGGAAGAAATGACCGCGTACTTTGCAAACGAAGTATTGCGAACAAGAAACAACTTCGACCGCGAATACAAAATCAAGCGCATTGCGGATGGTCAAATCCGCTGGGTGCATGGCATGGGAGAATTGCAATTCGACGCGCGCGGAAACCCCATCCGCATGATTGGCACGATACAGGATATTACCGAGCGCAGAAAATCTGAAGAGGCGTTAAGGCACAGCGAAGAAAAATTCCGAAAAGCATTTATCATCAGCCCAGACTCGATCAACATCAATCGGCTGAAAGATGGCATGTATGTCACCATCAACCAAGGGTTTACTGACATTATGGGATACACCCCGGAAGAATGTATCGGAAAAACTTCTAGCGAATTAAATATCTGGGATTCCCCAGAAAACCGGCAAATGCTTGTGGAAGGATTGCTAAAGCGCGGAGAAGTGCAAAATCTCGAAGCGCGTTTCCGCTCAAAAAATGGAGATATCAAATACGGGTTGATGTCCGCGTCGATTTTGGAATTGGACGGCGTAAAACACATCATCAGCGTTACGCGCGACATTACAGAACGCAAACGATCAGAAGATGAAATATTGGGCAAATCCAGAGAACTCGAAGCGTTGTTCAACATCTCCGCGCACCTGCGGACCGCGCAAACTGTGGAAGAAATGATTCCCATGATATTGCAGCAGATGGCGCAAATCTTCAAAGCAGACGCAAACGCGCTCATCCTTTTGGATGAAGACCGAAAACATTTTACATACACGCTTGGCGATGGGATGCTTGCATCCAACACTGGCACGCGCTTCAGCGCAGAAGACAGCATCAGCGGGCTGGTGATGAAAACGCTCGAACCGTATGTGACGCTCGATTTTTCGAACGACCCGAACAGGACGCGCGCATTAAATAAAATAGATAAAATCGGCGCGGCAACCCTTGTCCCGCTGCAATCCGAATTTGAATTTGTAGGCGTGTTGCTTTGCGCCCGCACAAAGGAATCGCCAGCCGGCGCATTCACCCCCGCCGAAGTCAAATTACTTACAGCCATCGGTGAAATGGTCGGCAACGCCATGCGCCGGGCAAAGCTGTATGACGACGCGCTTTCGCGCCTGCAACGGGTTCAAGCATTACGCGCTATTGACGCAGCCATTAACGCCAATATGGATTCGATCATCGCGCTGCGCGTGCTGCTCAATCAAATCCTTTCGCTGATGAAAGTGGACGCAACCGCCGTGTTGCTTTACAACCCCGCCACCCACATGCTCGAATATGCCACCGCGCAAGGTTTTCAATACCGGGATATTGAAAACGCCTACCTTAAGTTAATTCAAGGGTTTGCAAAAACAGCCATCATCGAGCGGCGGTTGATAACAGTTCCCAACCTGGCGCAAGCAGAAGACCAAACATACAAAGAACTGGCGCTTAAAGAAGGCTTTACATCCTGTTACATTATTCCAATGGTCGCAAAAGGGCAGGTGTGCGGAATTCTGGAAGTATACAGCCGTAAAACACTCACTCCAAATCAAGAATGGCTGGACTTTCTCGAAGCGCTTGGCGGGCAAGCGGCAATAGCCATCAACAATGCGCAGCTTTTTACCAACCTTGAAAGAACAAATCTCGAACTTTCCATCGCTTATGACGCCACCATTACGGGCTGGTCACAAGCGTTGGAATTACGCGATAAAGAAACTGAAGGTCACGCGCTGCGCGTGACCGATTGGACAGTGACGCTTGCCAAACTTGCCGGGCTGAACGAGTCTGAAATCGTACATGTGCGTCGCGGCGCGCTGCTGCACGATATTGGAAAAATGGGCATCCCTGACCACATCCTCAACAAGGCAGGCGAACTCACCCCGCAGGAATGGAAGATCATGCGCCAGCATACCCAATATGCGTATGACATGCTCTCACCGATTACATTCTTAAGACCCGCAATTGACATTCCCTACAGCCACCACGAAAGATGGGATGGAACCGGCTACCCGCTAAAATTGAAAGGCGAACAAATCCCCTTCGTTGCGCGCTTATTTGCCGTTATAGATGTATGGGATGCGATTACATCAAATCGCCCCTACCGCAAGGCATGGGGCTTCAAAAAGGCGATTGCGCACATACAGTCCGGTGCAGGGAAACACTTCGACCCCAAAATTGTCAATTTATTTGTAAAAGAAATCGAGCGATTTACAAGAAAAAACATGAAAAAATAAACGTCCGCTTTGACAAATTGCCTTTGCACTGCTATACTCTCTTTTATTAGTTGACTTTTCGCTGCCGCGCTTTGGGCAGTTTTCTAAACACAATCGTGCTTGGTTTGCAACTCCTTCGCGAGCAAGTCAGCGAGGGAGTTGCGCTTAATAGACTCTTTCCGCTTTATGCGGTTAATTAAAAATTTTCACCAGTGAGGTAAAAAACACAACATGAGCAAGAAAAACAAATTAAGAATCATCCCGCTTGGGGGCTTGGGCGAAGTGGGAAAAAACATGATGGCGTATGAATTCGGAAACGACATCATCGTTGTAGACGCGGGCATTATGTTCCCGCATAACGACATGCTTGGGGTGGATTACATCATCCCCGACTTCGAGTATTTACTCAAAAAAGCAGACCGTGTTCGCGCGTTGATTATTACGCATGGACACGAAGACCACATCGGCGCGATTCAGCACTTCATCGAACAAATCAACGTGCCAATCTACGCCACGCCGTTGACGCGCGGGTTGATAGAAGGGAAGCTGGCGCGCAACGACGCGCAGCACAAGGCGCGCTTCAAAACCATTCAAGCAGGCGAGAGTTCCAACATCGGCGTTTTCAAAGTGGAATATTTTCATGTCAGCCATTCCATTCCCGACGCAGTAAGTTTGGGAATTACAACGCCCGCTGGATTGATCGTTCACATGAGCGATTTCAAATTCGACCACACGCCGGTAGACGGATGGGCAACAGACTTTGCCAAGCTCGCGGAATTTTCCACGCGCGGCGTAGACCTTCTGCTTTCCGATTCGACCAACGCGGAGCGTCCCGGCTGGACTCCATCCGAAAAGGTGATTGGTCCCGCGTTTGATAAAGTTTTTGCCGAAGCAAAAGGGCGCGTGATTGTAGCGACATTCGCGTCGCTTATTTCGCGCGTGCAACAAGTCGCGGATGCGGCAGTCAAAAGCGGACGCAAGATGGCGCTGGCGGGTCCAAGCATGGTGGACAATGTTAAAATCGCGCGAAAATTGAAATATCTGGAAATCTCGGATGATGTGATTGTGCCGCTCGAACAGGCATTGAGTATGCAAGAGCATAAAGTGGTGTTGATGTGTACCGGCTCGCAGGGAGAACCATCATCCATTGTGGGCAGGCTTTCCGCGGGGACAAACCGCCAATTTGACCTTAAGCCAAACGACACGATTGTGCTTTCATCGCATCCCATTCCCGGCAACGAAGAGTCTGTCAGCAAGACTATCAACCGGTTATTAAGGCGCGGGGCAAAAGTCATTGACGATGGCGTTGCGCCTATCCATGTTTCCGGTCACGCCTCGCAAGAAGAGCAAAAGCTCCTGATTAATATTGTGCGCCCCAAACATTTCATGCCCATTCACGGCGAATTGCGAATGTTAATGCGCCATGCCGAGCTCGCAAAAGAAGTCGGCGTGGAAGAAGAAAATATTATCGTCGTTGAAAATGGTCAGGTGGTGGAATTGATTGGCAACAAAATTCAACTCGCGGAGCGCATCCCCGGCAGCTATATCTTTGTAGATGGCGAATCCATCGGCGATATTGACCATGACATTATGAAAGAACGCAGCCAACTGGCGCGAAACGGAATCCTGCTGATTGACATTAGCCTAGATAAACGCACCGGCAAGCTCTTACACGATCCTGAGATTCTCACGCGCGGATTTGTCACCTCTGAAGAAGCGGAGACGCTGCTGCCCGAAGTCCGCAAGCGCGTGATGAAAGTCGTCAATGAAGGCAAAAACAGCGAAAAAGATATTGTCAGCACTATTAAGAGCTACCTGCACCAAGAGACAAAACGGAAACCGATGGTGTTTGTAACGCTCAGTAAATAACTCAGCTTACGCAGAACGTCCCAAAGGGTTGAGAAGATACACAAAAAAATCGCCATATCATTTTGATATGGCGATTAAATTTAAGTCGCAAACTTTTATGGCGTAAATTTAAGGTTGAAAATCGTCGCGTCTAAATTGATGACGGGCAGCGAGCGATATCCGATAAACATATTGTGGATTGTATAGTTCAGGGGCCAATTGGAAAGAATGCCCTGACCATCTATCCACAAGGAGAATTTTCCGCCGCGTAAAATAACTTGGGGATGAAAAACTCCGTCCGCAAAAGGCAGATAAAAATTCGCTACAATTTCTTTGCCTGACGGCATATCGCGCACATCCACCACGTCGCCATGTTGAATGACAAATAAAATGCCCTTGGAGTTAAGCGTATTCCCCTCAAAAAAGCCAAACCACAACTCGCTGTTATCGAGGCGCTTCACGCGGACAGAAAAATCGAACTTTGTCCAATCTTGCCAAGGGGTGAAGATGCCGTATTCATGCGCAGTAATATCGGAATGGGTTGCGGCAAGCGTAAGCGCGCCATCATCTGCGGTCATGCCCCACGCGGCAAGGTCATAGCATAAACCAGGTTCCGGGAGGGATTCGCCCGCCAAACTGGTATCCCAGATTTCACCGCTGATGCAGTTCCGCTTCCAATCGTCACCCGGCAGGCAAGTCCGCGTGAAGGTGCAGGGAAGTTGGGTTTCGGATACTTTTGGCAGCGGGGTTGGGGTATATACCATTAAAGTAGATTCGAGCAGCGGCATATTCATGGAAGTGAACGTAGGAGTGGAAGTTACTTCGGGAAAAATTTTAGGGAGAATAGAAGGAAGGCTTGCAACAAAAATTCCGCCAATACACACCACGATTTGCACCCACACTGGAATAAACAGCGCAAGTTGCTCTAATAAATTCTTCTTCTCTTTTTTTTCAGATGGAATCATTTTTTCTCCCAAATATTACGA
>DZBA01000113.1 GCA_022729775.1 Anaerolinea thermophila
CCGATCCAGAACATGAAGACGACCAACGGCGCAACGGTGAGAATCTCGCGCCAGTTGAGGTCTTTGAGTTCGTGATGATGGGTGATTTCGCCAGCAGGTCCGAGGAAAACTTTCTGGAACATGTAGAGAATGTACACAGCCGCCATGATGACGCCCGCAGCAGAGACGCCCGCATACCACGGAGAACCAATCGCCTTGGAGCCAAATGCTCCGAGCAAAATGGTGAACTCGCCGACAAAGCCGTTCAAGCCAGGAAGACCCATCGAGGACAAGGATGCAATCAGCATCATCGTGCCGAAGACGGGGGTAATCTTCCACAAACCGCCGTAGACTTTAATTTCGCGGGTGTGAGTCTGTTCGTAAATCATACCGATGAGGAGGAACAGCGCGCCTGTGCTAAGACCGTGATTGATCATCTGCAAAATCGCGCCAGCAACGCCCTGCGGATTCAGCGCGAACAAGCCGAGCATGACAAATCCCAAGTGGCTGACGGAGGAATACGCAACAAGTTTTTTCACATCCTGTTGGGCGTAGGAAACCGCCGCGCCGTAGATAATGCCGATGGTCGCCAGCAGCGCGATGTATGGAGCCGCGGCAACGGTCGCATCCGGGAAGAGTTGAATGTTGAAGCGCAGGAAACCGTAAGTTCCCATCTTCAACAAAACGCCAGCCAAAATGACCGAGCCCGCAGTGGGCGCTTCGACGTGCGCATCGGGCAGCCACGAGTGCAGGGGCCACATCGGGACTTTGATGGCAAACGCGGCGGCAAACGCGATGAAGAGAATCATCTGCGTGCGCGGGTCAATGCTGGTCGCGTACAGATCGGGCAGGCGGACGAGCATATCGGGGATGTTGAAGGTGTTGGTCTTGATTCCGAGGAAGAGAATCGCGATCAGCATGAGGATGGAGCCAGCCATCGTATAGAGGAAGAACTTGACGGCGGCGTACATGCGGCGCGGTCCGCCCCAAATGCCGATGAGGAAGTACATCGGGACGAGGGTGAATTCCCAGAATACGTAGAACAGGAAGAGGTCTTGCGCAAGGAACACGCCCATCATACCGACTTCCAAAAGCAGGAAGAAGACCATGAAGTCTTTGACACGCTCTTCAACGGCTGTCCATGTAGAGAGAATCGAAATCGGCGTGAGGAAGGCGGTGAGCAATACAAGCAGAATGCTCAAGCCATCCACGGCGAGGTAGTACCAGATGTTCCAACCCGCGACTTGAATCCACGGGTATTTGGCTTCCAGTTGCAAGTCGGGATTCGACGCGTCAAACTGGTTGAACATCCACAACGAGATGACGAAGGTAATCAGAGAGGTGACCAGCGCCGTCCAGCGGATAGCGTTTTTCTGTTCGGAGTTGATGAACAGAATGACCAAAACGCCCAACACGGGGAAGAAGGTCATCAGGGTAAGGGGTTGCAGAAGAAATTCCATGTTCTATCCTCAAATTCGAGTTTTATGACAAAGCCATATCGTACGCAGGCACGTGCAAAATTTCAACGGGACGCGGCGGCTGCCGCAGCAAAGTCAATACCTGTTTGGTCGTCGCGCGGGAGAACTCCTTCTCGCCGCATTGCGCGCACACAAAGGCGGGGACATTGCGAACCAACCAGAACTGACCGTCATCTTCATATAAAAACGTGGTCAATTGTTCCTTCAATTCACCGCCGCAAAAGTGGCAGGTATTCATTTCTTTGTTAATCCGTTTTCTGCCACCGATTTCACAGATTATCACGGATTTTTCTTTTTCAATTCAGTAAATATCCGTGTAATCAGTGGCAAAGGTTTTGCTGGTCGCGGAATGAATTCCGCGCTACGTCTTACTTGAAAATCAAATATCCTAAAATCAACACCACGCCCAAAAGCACGGAGAGCGCGTAAGAGCGGACAAAACCATTTTGTACTTTGCGCATGGTTGCGGAGAGCCATTGCGTCGCGTCACCGAGCCAGTTGGCGAACGCGTCAATGCCTTTTTGGTCGGCGTAACGGTTGAGCGCAATTTCGCTGATCCAGTTATACGTGCCAGCGATGACGGTGTCATGCACGAAGTCGTGCCAGAAGCGCCAGTCAATCACGTCCGCGAGGAATTGCGAAATCCACTTGAACGGCTTGATGACAAGCACGCCGTAGCCTTCATCCACGAACCATTTATTTTCCATGCCCGTGAAGACAAAGCCGAGCGGTTTCTTGAGCGGGTCAATCTGCCCAGCCTTGAGCGGATTGCGTCCGTAGATCAACCATGAGATGAAGATGGCGGTCAACGCCAGCGCGGTGGAAATGCCCGCGACTTGGAGATTTAACGGAAGCCCGTGCATTTCGCCAAGCGTGTAACTCAGCCAGTGGGTCAGGTTGTGGAAACCTTCAAACGGGAGATTCAACGCGCCGCCAAGAACAGACAACGCGGCAAGCACCATCAGCGGAACGGTCATCATCTTCGGGCTTTCCTGCGCGTGTTTGGCAGGGTCGCTGCGCGCCTCGCCGAAGAAGACCATCCAGATTTGACGTCCCATATAGAAGGCGGTGAAGAACGCGGCAATGGTCAGCAAGCCGTACACAACGGGGAAGTGCAAACTCGCGTCGAGCAAAATTTCATCTTTCGACCAGAAACCAGCGAAGGGGAAAATACCCGCAAGCGCGAGCGTTCCGATGATATAAAGCCAAAATGTAACGGGCATGGTCTTGCGCATCCCGCCCATGTTGCGCATATCGCCCGGATCGAACACTTCCTCATGTGAGTCATGTCCGCCGTGCTTGGAGTGCGAAGTCTCCTGACTTCGCCGATGACGGGACGCTTCGCTGTCGGACTCCTTTTTATGGTCGTGATGAGCGTGCGCGTGATGTCCGCGTTCGAGACCGAGAATGACCGAACCCGCGGAAAGGAAGAGCAACGCCTTGAAGAAAGCGTGAGTCATCAGGTGGAACATGCCCGCGACATACGCGCCCATTCCCACCGCCGCGACCATGAAGCCGAGCTGCGAGATGGTGGAATACGCGAGGACTTTCTTGATGTCATACTGACCGACGGCAATCGTCGCGGCAAAGAGCGCCGTGCCAGCGCCGACCATCGCAACAATATATTGCGCCTGCGGAACAAGCGAATACAACGGCGCGGAACGGGTGACAAGATACACGCCCGCGGTGACCATCGTCGCCGCGTGGATTAATGCGGATACAGGGGTGGGACCTGCCATCGCATCGGGCAGCCAGATGTAGAGCGGAATCTGCGCGGATTTACCAGCAACGCCGACGAGCATAAAGATAGTAATCGCCACAATCACCCACGGCATAGAGTGAGCAATTTCGGGCGCGGCGTGGAAGACCTCATCGAACTGGAAAGAGCCAAGATACCAGAACATCAGGAAGCCCGCGAGCAGGAAACCGAAGTCGCCGACGCGGTTGGTGATGAAGGCTTTCTTCGCGGCGTTGGAGTTTGCCCATGAAGGTCGCGCGAGGGTATCCATCTCATACCAGAAGCCGATCAGCAGGAAGGAGCAAAGTCCCACGCCTTCCCAGCCGACAAACAACATCATGTACGAGTCGCCGCTGACCAAGATCATCATCGCCGCGATGAACAGGTTGAGATACACAAAGAATAAATTGAAGCGTCCTTCTTCATGTTTGAAGCGGACATCTTCGTGCATATACCCAATCGCGTAGATGTGGATGAGCGTGCCAACGCCAGACACAACGAGCATCATCGTGGTCGAGAGCGAGTCCACGCGGAACGTCCAATCGAGTTGGAGCGCGCCGATGTGAATCCACTCTGCGAGTTTGACGCTGTGCATCTCACCGTGATTCATCGAAACAGAATACGCGAGCAAAAGCGCGACGATGAACGTCGTCCCTGCCGCGAGACTCGCCACAATGCCGACAGTCTTCTCCCCGAGTTTTTTCCCGAAGAATAGATTGATCAGCAAGCCAATGACGGGCGCAAAGACCAGCCACGGGGCGAGGAAGTAAAAACCATTGAAAGTTTGTTCACTTAAAAAGTGCATACGGTCTCCGTGCGTGGTGCGTGGTGCGTGACGGAACACGCACCACGCACCACGTTTCTATCCTTTCAGAGAATTCAAATCATCCACATTGATATTCTTCTTGGACTTGAAGATTTCCACAAGCAGCGCGAGACCGACGGCAACTTCAGCGGCAGCGACTGCAATGACGAAGAACACAAAAATCTGCCCGCTGAAAGTTTTGTAAACGCTGCCAAATGCCACCACTGCGAGGTTCGCGGCGTTGAGCATAAGTTCCACGGACATGAAGATAATCAACGGATTGCGGCGGATGAGCACGCCCAGCGCGCCGATGGTAAATAAGACAGCGGAAAGACCGACGTAATAATCTACGGGAACCATTATTTCTGCCCTGCCTTTTCCTGCCGCACAAGGACAATCACGCCGACCATTGCCACCAATAACAAAATGGAGGTGATTTCAAACGGCAAAAGATATTGACTGAAGAGTTGCAGCGCCATCTCGCGCAGGCTTTCCATCGAGTTGAGGGAAGCGTCAGGCGACGTAACGAGCTCAGAAGAGCGGGCGCGGGTAAAGACCAGATACAGCGCTTCGACTGCCAGCGCGCTAGTAAGCACATACGCCAACGGTTTCTGCCACGGAAGCGTAGCGGAGGGCGGAAGACTCTCCGCGCCGAGCAGCATGATGACGAAGAGGAAAAGCACCATAATGGCGCCCGCGTACACCGTGATCTGCGACATGGCAATGAACGGCGCGCCAAGCAGCAGGTAGAAAATCGCCACTGTGACGAAGTTCAGCACAAGGAACAGCGCAGAGTACACCGCATTACGGCTGAACACCATACCCAGCGCGGAAGCAATGGAGACCAAAGCAAGGACGAGAAAAACTATCATTTCAGAATTCATAAGCACCTTGTGTAGGTTACACAAGTACACACGTAAACAAGTACACAAATTTCGTGTTTACCTGTCTACTTGTCTACTTGCCTCCTAATCTGTAGGATCCTTCATCTCCGGCACCGAACGTTTGAACACGCCCGCTTCGGTCTTGCGCGGAGTGAGCATGTCGGCAGTCGGGACAGGTTCGAGCAGCGAGTCTTTGGTGTAAATCGCCTGCTTGCGGTCGGTGAAGGAAAGTTCGTAATTATCGCCAAGCACAATCGCTTCCGTCGGGCAGGCGTCTTCGCAGAACCCGCAGTAGATACAGCGCAGCATGTTGATTTCGTAGGTCGAAGCGTAACGCTCGCCAGGCGAGAAACGTTTTTCATCCGTGTTCTCAGAGGCTTCTACAAAGATCGCATCGGCGGGACAGGCAGCGGCGCACAGTGAACAACCAATGCACTTCTCAAGTCCATTGTCATAGCGCTTCAAGACATGGCGTCCGCGATAGCGCGGGCGGACAGTGCGCTTTTCTTCGGGATATGAAACGGTGACAGTTGGCTCGCGGAGGAACGAGCGCAAGGTCTCACCCAGACCCCTTGAAAGTTCAATAATGGGATCAAATACGCCCATAAGATTTTCTCCTCAGGTCACGGTTAATCAACGCAACAGTAACTAAGAAAACAATGATCGAAAAAACAGGAATAACCCAAATCAACAGTGGGCTGCTCAATTCCTGGGCAAGTAAAATACCCGAAGCGGTAATAAACGCCAAGGCAAGAGATAACGGAAGCAAAATCTTCCAGCCAAACGCCATGAGTCGGTCATAACGAATGCGGGGCCAGGTCGCGCGGATCCAAATCATCAAGAAGAGCAGGGCAATCACTTTCAGGAAAAGATAAATCGGTCCCAGCCACCAGAAATAATCCACGCTAAAGAAGGTGTCTTTGAGGAACCAGAATTCGCGGTAGCCGCCGAAGAAAAGCGTCGCGGTAATCATGCTAACCACAATCATCTTCTGGTATTCCGCCATGAAGAACAACGCGAACTTCATACCCGAATATTCCGAGTGATACCCTGCGGTCAGTTCCTGCTCGGCTTCGGGCATATCGAACGGAGCGCGGTTGACTTCCGCAAGCACCACAATCAAAAAAGCCAGCGCGCCAACAGGCTGAATCACCGCAAACCACATATCCTTCTGCGCGTTGACAATATCAATCAAACTCATCGAATTGCCCATGATGATGGCGATGACAAAACACAAGCCAAGCGAAAGTTCATAAGAGATCATCTGCGCAGAGGAGCGGATGCCGCCCATCATGGCGTACTTGTTGTTGGATGACCAACCTGCCAGCACGATGCCATAAACAGCAATCGAAGCAATGGAGGAAAGGTACAAAATACCCACATTGACATCCGCAACATACAATGTGATTGTGCGCCCGGCAATTTCAAATTGCGTTCCAAGCGGAATGACTGCCGCAATGACCAATGAAGGCACAACGGTCAAAATCGGCGCAAGGAAGAATACCACTTTATAAACATGAGACGGTGTTAATTCTTCCTTGAAGATTAGCTTGACCGCATCCGCGATTGGCTGCAACAAACCTTGATAGCCCGCGCGGTTCGGTCCAATGCGTATTTGCATACGCGCCAGCGCGCGGCGTTCATATAAAGTCAAATACGCAAAGCCTGTCAACAAAATCAGGCACAGCACAAAGCCTTTGATTACCCATTCAAGCCAGAATGTCCAATCCATAAATAATCCTTATTTACGAGTTACCAATTACTTGTAATTAATAACTGGTAATTACTTGATCTTTGCCACAACAGGTTCGCGGATGGCAATGCCCATACTGCGCGGCACAAGCGCGACGCCCGTCGAGATGGTATCGTCAATCTTGACAATCGCTTCGCCGTTTACGCCGTCAAAACTGATCTTGACCTGCGCGCCCGCTTCCACGCCGAGTTTTTCCGCCGTGTCCGAATGCAGCGCGATGAAGGACTCGCCCACCCGCTGCTTCAACCCCTGCGAGGGATTGACCGTCACGCCGAGGTCGTACAACTTATTGACAGGCACAGCCAGCAACTCTTTTTCTTTGGGACGAAGCGCGGCTTCTTTTCTCACCTTCGGAATGTGTACCGCTTTTCCATTTTGTGCTACGGGCGGAAGCTGCGCGCCCAAGCCCATCGTATTCTCGTAGGTCGTGCCGCCGTAATACAAATCACCGCGCCCCACAATGGGCCACTGTCCATGCACTTCGGCGAGTTTTTCATAAGTGAGTTCGGCAAATGATTCGACCGAGTTCACGAGCAAATCAAACACCACGCGGACGGACGAACCTTCGAGGATGATTCCCATCTGCTTGGCAATTTGGGAAGCAATCGCGTAATCGGGCTTCGCATCGCCTTTGACAGGGACAGCAGGATAGAAGCGCTGCACGCGGCGCTCGCCCGAAGTGAACGAACCTTCGCGTTCGGTATAAGCCTGCGCGGGGAAGACCACATCCGCGATTTCGGTCGTGGCGGTTTCGAGAATATCCTGCACCGCGACAAACTTCGCGCCGTTGAGCGCCTTCGCCAACAGCGGAGAATCGCCCACGGGGTCAGCGCCGACGATATACACGGCTTTGCCCTTCAACGCTTTTTCGAGATCGGCTTCCGGGCGGAAGCCAACTTCCCATGCGCCCTGATCGTTGGCTTTTTGCCAGACACCAACCAAACCGTTGTTCGGTTTGCCGACGTGGTCGGTTTCTTTCAGTAATTCACCACAAGCGGATGCAAGCACAGACGAGCCATTCAAGCCCAGTCCGTCATTGCCGTAGAAAATGACCGCGTTCTTCGCCTTCGCAAACGCGTCAGAAATTTTGCTCTTGTTCGAGAAATCGTTAATCGTTTTTACTTCATCGCCATACGAATAGCGGATGACGAATTTCGCAAAGCGGTCAAGTTTGGTTTCGCGCGCGTTGGCGACGATGAGCGTCGCGCCGCGATCCGCCGCCTGCTTGACACGCAGCCACCAAATGGGCGCTTCTTCATATAAGTCAGAGGCAACCACCAAAATCGCATCGCCCTTGCCCATCTTGCCAATGTTCGTCCCCTGCCCCACGCCGACCATCGCGGTCACATCGCCGCCGCCCATGTCAGAGTATAAAATCGCAGTTCCACCAGCGGTATCCGCCAGCGACTTGAGGTTGAACAAATCTTCATTTGCCAAACGACCCGAAGCCAGCACGACGAAATCCTTCTTGTCTTTGGAGAAATTCTCTGCCGCAAGTTTGGTCGCCGCATCCCATGAAGCGCGCGCGAGTTTCTCGTCTTTACGAATCATCGGCTTCGTCAATCGCTTCTTGCTCTCGGTGAAGTGATAGGCAAAGCGTCCCTTATCGCACAGCCAGATTTCATTAACTTCTTCATTCTGGCGCGGCATAACGCGCTTGACAACGACATCACCGCCTGCCTTTGCTTCGCGGCGCGTGTTGAGCGTGGTATTGCAGCCGACAGGACACTGCGTACAAATCGAAGCCTGCGCCTTGAGTTCCCATGCGCGCGCGCCAAAGCGGAAGTCCGCAGTGGTCAACGCGCCGACGGGACAGATGTCTGTCGTATTGCCCGAAAAGACCGAATCAAATCCGGGGTCAGATAAGGAAATAATATGCGTATTGCGTCCGCGCTCATCAAATCCGAGAACGGCTTCGCCCGCGACTTCATCCTGAAAGCGGATACAGCGCGCGCATTGGATACATCTCTCGCGGTCGAGCCAAATCAACTCGCCCAGCGCGACATGCTTCTCGAAGTGCGCCTTTTCATCGTAGATGAAGCGGCTCTGGCTGGGACCGAATTGCATGGTCAAATTTTGCAGCGGACATTCGCCGCCCTTGTCGCATGTAGGACAATCCAGCGGGTGCGAGGTCAGCAAAAATTCCACTGTGCCTTTTTGACCATCCAACGCCTTCGTGGTAGTGGTCATCACCACCATGCCTTCCGAAACGCGGTTGGTGCAGGCGGTTTCGAGTTTGGGCATGAACTGGACTTTGGGCTGACCATTTTCCATCACCACCTGACCTGTTGCGCGGTCAAGCATGGGGCGTCCCACTTCGACCAAACACGCGCGGCACATGCCCGCAGGTTCCAGTTTGGGGTGATGGCAAAAAACGGGGATATCAATGCCCACGGTCTTCGCCGCGTCCACGATGAGCGTGCCTTCGGGGACGCTGACTGGTTTTCCATCTATTGTTAGATTGACTTGTTTGCTCATTAAGTCTCCGAGAGATAGAGATTAGTTGATTGGAGATTAGAGATTGGTCATCTTCATCAATCTACTAATCTCTAATTTCTAATCTCCAATATCTACTTCACTGCTTTCTTAAAATCTTGCGGGAACCGCTCAATACCAGTAACCACAGCCATCGTGGAGAACTCGCCCAGCGCGCACAGGCATTTGCCCTGCATTTGTTTGGCGACGTTCAACAACAAATCCACATCATCCTGCTTGCCGTGACCTTCGTGGATTTTATGAGTCAAGTTCTGCATCCAATAATT
>DZBA01000114.1 GCA_022729775.1 Anaerolinea thermophila
CAGCACACCAGCCTTTGGAGCTGTGGATCTTGGTTCGAATCCAGGTACCCCAGCCTGCTCCCCCCCGCGAAAGCGGGGATTTGTTTCAACAGGATTTACGCGGTATCATTGCGTAAATCCTGTTTTGTGTTATCCACGCAGACCTGACACCTTGTTTTTGCCCAAACAAGGCTACGTTTCACTCAAAACCGAAAATCTTGTACACGGATTACGCGGATTGCACGGACAAAAACGGATAAATCTTAAAAAAATCCGTGAGAATCCGCGTAATCCGTCAAATCCGTGTACAAAAGATTGAAGCACTGAAGTGAGGTGTGCTTTATTTTGGGCGAAATTTAGGTGACAGGTTTCAAGGCGAGTCCTGTTAGTTCATCTTTGTTTATGAAAACCTGTCAGGTCTTTACTCTATTTTGAGGTGACTTTATGAAAATAACCGCCATCCTCCTTGCCGCCGGGCAGGGAACGCGCATGAAATCCAATTTGCCCAAAGTGCTTCACGCGGTCGCGGGCAAGCCGATGATCTGGCACGCGCTCGAAGCGATCAAACAATCCACGACAGAGAAGCCCGTTGTGGTGGTCGGTCACGGCGCGGACGAGGTGACAAAATATCTTGGCGACTCTGCGCAGACCGTGTTGCAATCGCCGCAATTGGGGACGGGTCATGCCGTGATGCAAGCGGAATCCCTGCTTAAAGATAAAACTAATCTCGTGGTCGTTTGTTACGCAGATATGCCCCTGTTGCGCGGCGAGACCTTGCAGAAACTTGTGGAGCTGCAAAAGAGCAACACAGGCGCGCTTTCCATGCTGACCGTTGTTGCCGATGACCCGCGCGGATTTGGTCGCATCCTGCGAAAAGAAGATGGCAGCGTGCAGGCAATCGTGGAGGATTACGTCGCCACGCCTGAACAAAAATTGATTAAAGAATTAAACGTGGGCGGATATTGTTTCGACGCAAAATGGTTATGGGACGCGCTGAAACGCATCCCGAAGAATCCCCAAAAAGGCGAATATTATCTGACCGACGTGATTGAACTCGCCGTGCAGGATGGCTTGCCCGTTCAGGCGATGGTGATGGACGATATGCAGGAAACCATCGGCGTGAACACGCGCGTTCATCTCGCGGAAGTGGAAACCGCGATGCGCGCGCGCATCAATCAAGGTCACATGCTTAATGGGGTGACGATCCTCGACCCCGCTTCGACTTACATCGAAGCGAGCGTGGTTATCGGCAAAGACACGGTCATTATGCCAAACACCTATATTCATGGAATGACCGAGATGGGTGAAGCCAATGTAATTGGACCGAATTCGATCATCCGCGACACGGAAATTGGAGACCGTTGCAAAATTCTTGCGTCAGTTACAGAAGGCGCGGTCATCGAAAACGATGTGGACATCGGTCCTTTTGCGCGGCTGAGAAAGGGCGCGCATTTGGGCAATCACGTCCACATGGGTAACTTCGGCGAGGTGAAAGATTCGTATCTGGCAGAAGGCGTAAAGATGGGACATTTCTCTTACATCGGCAACGCGCAGATCGGCGCGAATACGAACATCGGCGCGGGGACGATCACGTGCAATTATGACGGCGCGAAGAAACATCTCACCGAAATTGGCGCGGATGTTTTCATCGGCTCGGATACGATGCTCGTCGCGCCGCTCAAAATCGGCGCACGGTCACGCACTGGCGCGGGCGCGATTGTCACAAAGAATGTCCCCGAAGATACGCTCGTGGTTGGAATGCCCGCGCGGGCGATTAAGAAATTAGTAAACAAGTAAACAGGTAGAGATGAATACATCAGAAAAACAAACTTTGATTGATTTGGCAAATGAAGCGCGCAAGCGCGCGTATGCGCCGTATTCCAAATATCATGTCGGCGCGGCGTTGCGGACAAAGAGCGGAAAAATTTATACGGGTGTAAATGTCGAAAACGCGGCATATCCGCATACCATGTGCGCGGAGCGGGTCGCCATCTTCAAAGCCGTATCCGAAGGCGAAACGGAATTCGAGGTGATCGCAGTCGCCACTGCCAACGGCGGATCGCCCTGCGGTGGATGCCGTCAGGTGATGGCAGAGTTTGGGTTGGAAACAGTTGTACTCATCGCCAACGGCGAAGGTCATCTTCAAAAACAAATGACCGTCAGCGAACTGCTGCCCGAAGCGTTTACCCCCAAACACCTCGACCTATAACCTGTTAACCTGCAACGTGTAACCCCAATGCCCTCCTTTCATTCCTTTCGCGTTTCGGCGGTTGTGCTGCGTCACAGCGAACTCGGCGAGGCGGATCGCCTGCTGACCCTGTACACGCGCGAGCACGGAAAAATGCGCGCCGTGGCGAAGGGCGCGCGCAAGGTGACATCGCGCAAGGCGGGGCATCTCGAACCATTTACGCATGTCACACTGCAACTTGCAAAAGGACGCGACTTGATGATTGTCACACAGGCGGAAACGGTCAACGCGTTTTTAGGAATCGGCGAAGACCTGACGAAGATGGGGTACGCCTCATATATCATCGAGTTATTAGAGCGTTTGATGTATGAGGATGAGCGCAGCGCGCCTTCTACATTCAACCTTTTACTTGAAACCCTAAAACACATCGAAACAGAATCCGATGCATGGACGGCGGTTCGATATTATGAAATACGATTATTGGATCACGCGGGATTTCGTCCGCAGTTGTTCGAGTGCGCAAACTGCGCGCGTGAGATATTGCCCGAAGACCAGTTTTTTTCCGCGAGCGCGGGCGGCGCGATTTGTCCGCGCTGCGGGGCGGGGATTCCCAACCTGATAAAGATTTCACTCGAGGCGTTGAAATATTTGCGCCATTTCCAAAGGTCGAGTTATCAAGACGCATCGCGCGCGCATCCAAGCCTTGAAGTGCAGAAAGAAGTGGAATCTCTGATGCACGGGTATTTTTCCTACCTGCTGGAACGCAAATTAAACACACCAGATTTTATTAAGCGCGTAGCGCGGAATTAATTCCGCGCTACTTTTTTTTCCTAATCTTTCCGATAAACGAATTTGACATTTTTTGTGTATGGATGGGCTGCGTAGCGGATGTGTTATCAGAAGCGTAGCCGCCAAACCTGCGCAGCGCAATCCGCCGCACCCAACTAAGCGCCGCCTTTGCTGAAAATTCCTCTTCATAGGGAATTGGGATAGTGGTGTTATTCTCGATGGCGTTTCGCAGATCTTTTGCAGTTGTGCCGGAAAATTCTGTGCGTCCCGCGCCAACCGCCCAATAAATATGCGCGTCGCTGGCTGCCATTTTTGCAAGCGGCAGGTAGATGGACAATTTCTGCGCGACGCTGTCGAATGCCTGCGTACTCATGTTATGCGTTTCCATGCCTTTCAGCACGGCTTTTGCGCGGGGATTGGTCAACGCGCCAACGACAACTTCCATCGAGAGGCTGGCGGGCAGGTTGTTAAACGGATGCGGAGCAATGGCAATGCCGCCTTGTTTTCCGATGATATTCAAGGTATCCAAAAGCGGAAGTCCCCTGGGCGGAAGTTCCTTGATCCATAACGCGACGAGATGCCCATCTTTTGTGCTGACTTCCGCGCCGGGGATGGCTTCGATGCCGTATTGCGGCGCGAGTTCATACGCCTCCAACGAGCCGCGAATTTCATCGTGATCGGTGATGGCGATAACGCTAAGTCCCACATCCACCGCCTGTTTGAGAATTCCACGCACGGTGGTTGTGGCGTCGTACGAATAAACGCTGTGAATGTGTAAATCTGCTGTACCCATGATGTTTGCTCCGATGCGTTAATGATATGCGTAAAACAAAATCAAACGCGGAAAAGTTTATCCTTTAAGTTGATGATGGGTTTTTCCAAAAGATAAAAGCTCAAGCTTGCGATAATCAAGGTCGCGCCCATGGATGCGATGGAAAATTGCGCCGAGCGCAGGGAATAATCAATCTGGTATGTTTTGAAAAGCGCCAACATAATAGCAATAATACCGTAATGATAGACATAGAGTCCATAAGAAATCTTTCCCATATAACGGAACAAAGGGCTTTCAAGAATGTAAGCCAGAAATTGCTCGCGCGCTACCAAATAAATCAGCAGCGCAAAGAGATAATTCAAAAGCGTGTAACCCCAAACCTCTTTGTAAAATCCCGTCATGGGAAGGTCATAACCAAGCGACATAAAACTGACCGCGCCTTTGGTGATGAAGTCGGTCAGCAACCCAAGCGCGACAGTAAAGACCGTCACCACAAGCAGCTGCAAGCGCGGACGTGGAATCTCGAAGCGTGAGATATACGCGCCAAAGGCAAAGGCGTCGAGATGCGAAAAAGGAAGCACGTTCACCGCCTGCTGCGGGTCGCTGGATAAATAGGGAAAGACCTGCGCGCGGAAAACCAGCGTAATGACAAGGCGGAAGACGAATCCCAACCCGATGGATGCCAGAAACAGTTGTTTTATTTTTTCGCGCGGGGTGACGAAAATCAGCAGGGGCCAGATTAAATAAAACTGTTCCTCCACCGAAAGCGACCAGAGATGCGTAAAAAAACGGCTGCGTTCAAAAAATGAACTGGCGTGAAAAAAATCATACATGTAGAACACCGCCACCCAAATTTGATTGATAAATTTAGAACCAATCTCGGCGTTCAAGCCTTTCAAACCCAGCATGGGAACAAGGGCAATTAACGCGCCAAGCAAGATCAAGTAAAGATAATAAAGCGGGAAGATGCGCAGAAACCGCCGACCATAAAATTTGACAAAGAACTCGCGGCGCGGAAGTTTTTCCTTCATCCGCAACAGAATGTCGGTGATGAGGAAGCCCGAAAGCACAAAGAACAACTGCACGCCCAGCCAGCCAAAGGGCAGATTGCGCGTGTGAAAAAAGAAGACAATTAGAAACGCGACAGCGCGTAAGCCATCCAGACCTGCGATCATTTAAGTTTTTTGCTCCAATTCAAGATAAAAATCCACGCGACAGCAAGCACAATCGGCTGAAAAACTCTCCACAGTAGAAATTGAAACCACGCCCATTTAAGCGGATAAATGAGATTGGCAATTATCCAGCGCGCAAAGAGCGTTTGACCAACTCCGCTTTTGGCAACGCGGCGTTTGTATTGACTGAAAGAAAAATCATTGTTGCGAAATGCTTCTTCGATTTCTTGCGCGGCGACAAAACCATATCCCAACGCGATGCTGATGCCCTCGCCGAAGAGCCAATCTGCGCCTGCGGCGTCACCGACCAGCAACACGCGCGGCGCGGACATGGGATGATTGGGATGATAAAAACGAATCGGAAACCCTTTGACCTCGTACTCATTCAAGTCAAATCCGCGCCGCGACATTTCATCGGCAAGCAGATTTTTCAGCGCGGGACGTTTTTCATCCGCGAGCAAATTCGAGTCGTAGATGCCCCAACAGCGCATGGGCTGTCCGTTGATTTGGGTGGGAAAGTCCCACACGTATCCCGCAATGTTGCGCGGGACGGGAAAGAAGTCAAAGTAGGCGTGATTGTGGCGCAGGCTTGAAGCCTGCGTTACAGGCGTAATCACCTCCAGCACGCGGGCGGTAAAAACGGGCGCATTGGGAAAAATGGATTTGCGCGTCACGCCGTTCGAGCCATCCGCGCCGACGATGATTTTTGCGTGGAACTCGCCCGCGTTGGTTTCTACGCAAACGCCATCCGAATCAGGGGTGACGCTTTTAACCGTCACTCCCTGCCTAATTTCTATTCCCCTATTTTCCACATGTTTCGCCAGCCACGCGTCGAACTCATCACGGCGGATGATTCGCAGCGCGCGGTTTTTCTTCAAGCGGATATTGATGCCCGCGCCTGCAAAATCGAAATGCGCGCGCTCCGCGTCCACATGCGGAATTTCGCTCACATCCAAACCAAGCCGCTCAAGAATAACTTCCGCGTCGAAGACCAGTCCCCCCGCGCAAAGTTTGGGGCGTGGATAATGTTCCTTTTCGAGAATCAAAATCGTGGGGGAAAAATCGCGGGTGAATTTTTGAGCAAGATGCAGCGCGGTGGAAAGTCCGCTCGGTCCGCCGCCGAGAATCAAAATATCGTATCTCATGCGCTTATTATGACACAATTTAAGTATGGGTCAGCCGCAGGATGACAAGCGACGCTCCCTGCACAACGATGGCGGCAAGCGTCGCCGCGCCGAAGGAAAGTCCCAAACTATGGTCTTTGATGAGCAATCCCAGCACGAGATAAAACCCCGCGAAGGAAAATAAACCGAGAATCAGTCCGCGCAGAACGTTGACCGCGCTTTCATGTCCCTGATGACGATGGGCGAAGATGGTCAGGATGCTGATGTATAACGGAATGGTCGTGAGCAGCCCGGTCAAGCGCGAGCCGATGTAGGGCGCAATGCCGGTAATGAGCAGAATAAAACTTGTGCCAACTAAAATCCGCGCGGGAATATCCCACCTGCCGGGCTGTTCTGCGGGCGGACTTGATTCGTATTTTGGCATGAGAGATAAGCCTGTAAAAATCACCGCAAGCACGGCAAAGAAAAGCGGAGTAAACGGGATGATGACATTTTGTAAAATGGCGGTCATGCCTGCAAAGACAAAGATGCTCGAAAAAATGGAAACCACCCAATTGAACTTCTTCGACACAAACGTATAAGTAAGCGTGAACGCAATCAACGAAAAGCCGCCGCTCAATGTGCCGCGCACTGTGTCAAACGCAAAGGCGTGGTCATGGCTGATCGCGATGATGAACGCCACAGGTCCAGATGTGAGCGGGAGTCCCACAATCCAGCCGCTGACGGCTGCGCCCCATTTTCGTCCTGCAAGGCTGGCAGAGCCAATGATAACCGGCGCGAGAAGCAACTTCAAAGCAAGGATGTGCATAAACCAACCTGTAAATAAACGCACAAAAGAATCGAAAGGTCTGCGGCGGCGTGACCCAACACGGGCGCAAGCAGCCCTTCATCTTCGCGCTGAATTTGCCGCCATAGCCAGCCCGCGGTGACGAGGAGAATCAGCGCGACGAACACGGTCAGCAGCGGAACCTTGTCCCATAAAATCATGGCGTGATAGCCCGCAAAGACAAAATCGCCGACATATAATTTTTTTGTGCTGTGACCTAAAAATCCGCGCCAGAAATATTCTTCCACAAACGGGTTGACGATGGCAAAATACGCGATGAAGGGCAGCCACGCGCCGCCGCTCAACCCGATTTCTTTCAGATGCGCGGACAAGTCGCCAGCAGTGTCGAACATATCCCAAAAAGCGTATAAACTGATTCCACTCAAACCGCACAAGATAACGCTGGCAAGCATCCACTTTGGATTCTTGCTTTTGAAAAGAGTTTCAACGGGAAGGGAAGGGCGCGCAATGAAGAGCGCGAGTAAAATGACAGCGTGAAACCCCGTCAACGCAAGCCACGCGCTTTTGAATAAAAATAATCCCGCCCACACGGCGAGATAGGGAAGGATGGGGGCAAGCCATTTTTTGTTCATCACTGAAAAACCGCCAGTCACGCTGAAAGTGACTGGCGATGATTAACTCACTTCAGTCGTCAACGTTTTCTTCGCGCCCGCGGAGAGGACTGCCTGCGCGACTTTTTCCGCGTCCTCTGGGTTGACCAGCGCAATCATATTTCCACCGCGCCCGCCACCGCTGAGTTTTGCGCCCAGCGCGCCCGCTTCCCGCGCGGCGTTGACGAGGGCGTCCAGTTCGCTGCAAGAGACGGTCATCCGCTGTAAGAGCGCGTGGTTGTGATCCATCAACTCGCCAAGCATGTCGGGTCTGCCGCTTTCGATGGAACGCCGCGCAATCAACGCGATTTGCGCAATTTCATTAAACATACTTTCAAAGCCGTTTGTATCTTTCAACCACGCGCGGCGCACATCCGCAACGGATTGTTTGGTCGGCGCGGGTATCCCGGTGTCACCGATGATGATGGTAAACGGCTTGCCGACTTTGAACGTCTCGCCGGGTTTACCCTTGATGAAGTACACAGGCTTTGCGTAGGTGATGACGGTATTGTCAATGCCCGACGGCGTGCCGTGATACAACTTTTCGATTTCATACACAAGGTTGTTGACCTGCTCATCGGACAGCGAGCGCTCGACGTGCATTGCCAGCGCGCGCGTCAAGGCGACGGAAACCGCCGCGCCAGAACCCAGCCCCGATGCGACTGGAATTGTGGACTCGATGTTAATCTCCAGTCCGCGGGTGGGGAGCGGAAGTTCGAGCATGGAAAAAAGATTGTGGATGACAGAACCAATTGGGTGGTCGGATGGGAGCGCGGAAAGTTCGGCGTGCATATCCACTGCGGGGGCGTGAATCCAAATTCCCGCGTTGGATGAATCCGCGACATTCACTTCCACTTGAACTTGCGTGACCGGGACGGCAAGCGCGGGTCGTCCATATACGACCGCGTGTTCGCCAAAGAGAATGATTTTTCCGGGCGCGGATGATTTCATGAGAGGTAAAAGACCGAGAGGACAGCCAATGCCCAGAGAATCATGGTGACTTGAAACGGGCGGTCAGATAACAAAATTTCCTCCGGGGCGCCGCCTGCGTGTTTGACTTCGATCATGTAAAGATAACGGAAGATGGCATACACAACAAAGGGGATGGTAAGCATCATGCTGTGATTGTCGGGCAGGTTGGGCGCGGAAAAAGTATAGAGTGAATAGGCAACGATGGTCGTGCCGGATACAATCATAATGTATTGGTCGAGAAGCGGCAGGGTATAACCTTCCAACACTTTGCGATGTGAGCCTGCGCCATGCGCGAGCAGGGCAAGTTCGGCGCGGCGTTTTCCAAAGCCGAGGAAGAGCGCGAGCAAGGTCATAACCACATACAGCCAGGGGGAGAAGCGCTGCACTTCGATTAAGGTCACGCCCGCGTGAACGCGCAAAACGAATCCGGTTGCGATAATCAAGACATCCAAAATCGGGATGTGTTTGAGCCATTTGGAGTAGGCAAGGTTGAGGAGGAAGTAAACAGCTATCACCGCTTCAAATCCGCGCGTGAGGAAGAAGGCGGCAACAAGCGTGAAGAGGACGAGCGCGACGCCAAATATCCACGCGGCGCGGACGGATAACTTCCCTGCTGCGATAGGGCGATGCTTTTTATCGGGATGCTGGCGGTCGGCTTCGACATCCGCAATGTCGTTGAAGATGTAGACGCTCGATGAGATGAGACAAAATAACGCGAAGCCCGCCAGCGTATGCAGGAAGGCTTCGGCGTTGAGGAGTTGTTTGTCAAACACAAGGGCGGCAAAAATAAAGACGTTTTTTGTCCACTGACGCGGACGCATGGTTTTGAATAAGGCTTTAAGCATGGGGGTATTTTACCTTATGAATGATGAATGCAGAATTATGAATTATGAAAGGGAGGGTGAGTTATGAGTGCAAGTTTATGGTTATAGGTTAGAA
>DZBA01000115.1 GCA_022729775.1 Anaerolinea thermophila
GACCATCGTGCAGAATTTCGAGCGCGAGGCAAATATGCTTGCCACGCTCAATCATCCTTCCATTCCGCGCATTTATGATTATTTCACTCAGGATGACCGCTCGTATCTGGTGCTTGAATTTGTTCACGGCAAAGACCTTGAATCAGTGATTGCCGATGCGACTGGCTTCCTGCCGGAAGACCAAATCATCAGCTGGGCGATTCAACTTTGCGATGTGTTGGAATATTTGCACGGACACAAACCAGACCCGATTATTTTCCGCGATATGAAACCCTCCAATGTGATGATCAATCACAACGGGGATGTGGTGCTTGTAGATTTTGGAATCGCCAAGACCTTCCAAAGCGGTCAAAAAGGTACGATGATCGGCACAGAAGGCTACTCTCCGCCCGAACAGTATCGCGGCGAAGCCACCCCGCTGGCGGATGTGTACGCGTTGGGCGCGACTTTACATCACGCGCTGACACGCCGCGATCCGCGCCTCGAACCGCCCTTCTCTTTTGGTGAGCGACCCGTTCGTAAAATCAACTCGAACGTTTCCAGTGAATTGGAAGCGGTGATCAGCACCGCATTGCAATACACGCCTACAGATCGCTTCCCAAGTACGGCGGCGATGAAAGACGCGCTGATGTCTGTCGCGCGCAAAACAGGCGCGCTATCCAAGATCACATCCGCGCTGCCGGTCTCCAGCGGAGGCGTAAAGCCGCTCTGGTCTTTCAAGTGTGAAGATGAAATTCGCGGAACGCCCTTCCTCAATCAAGGCTCGTTGTATATTGGGTGTTACGATAATAACGTATATTCTTTGAGCGCCGCCGACGGGCAATTCCAGTGGAAATACGCAGCCGATGGCGGCATCGTGACCCGCCCACTGGTATATGACGGCAACATTTATTTCGGCTCGGAAGATAAACGCCTGCATGTCATCAGCGAACGTTCGGGCAAAGTGGTTTGGACGTATTACACCGAAGGCAGAATCTATTCATCCCCGCGCATCGCGGAAGGTCACGTCTTCTTCGGTTCTGACGACCATGACCTGCACGCGGTTAACATCAATACAGGACGCCCGATCTGGAAACATTCGACCAATGCGCCCATTCACTGCTCGCCGCTTGTGGAAAATGGGTTCATCTACTTTGGGAATGAAATGGGCGTGTTCTCGGCGATTGATTTTCGCGGAGAAATGAAGTGGCGTTTTCAAGCCAAACGCAGCGTCACATCCTCGCCCATTATCAAAGGTCAGTCCATTTTCTTTGCGTCACTGGATGGCACACTATATGCCTTGGATGCAAAGAACGGCTGGGCAATTTGGAAGTTCCGACTGGGTAAGGGTTCTATTTCATCCCCCGCGCTTGCCGACGATTTTGTCTTTGTCGGCGCGGCGGATAATTTTATCTACTGTGTAGACGCGCGAAATGCCAAAGAGATTTGGCGTTTCCGCACAGATAACCAAGTCAGCAGTTCGCCGGTTGTTTACAAAGATTCGCTATATTGCGGCTCGGTGGATGGCAACCTGTACTGCCTGGAATATCGCACGGGACGTTTGCGCTGGAAGTTTGAATCGCAAGGCGCAATCACCGGTTCGCCGATCGTGTTCGATGACATTGTCTATTTTGGTTCAACAGACCATCATGTATATGCCTTGTTTGCATAAAAGGAGCTCCTGTGGATTTTTTACGTAAATTGATTGGGAAAACAGAAACAAAAAATGAGCCGGTGAAGCCCCCGGCGCAATTCGACGCCGCCACCACTGCGCCGCTTTCGGATGCGCAAATCAGCTCCCTTATTGTCAGCCAGAATCTCAGATATGAGATGAAGCAATTGATTGCTGGTGTTGGGCAGTCTGTTGGCAAACAGCGCGAACATAACGAGGACAGCGTGCTTTCATTGACCACCACGCTTGCAGGCAGCGCGGACAGCATTCCGTTTGGAATTTATATTGTCGCTGACGGTATGGGCGGGCATCAGTTTGGAGAAGTGGCAAGCAATGCCGCTGTGCGCATCATGGGTGGCAACATCATGAAGAAGTTCCATTCCTACCTCTTCAACCTGCCGACACAAGCGTTACAAGAATCATTGCAGGAGCTCATGGAGGAATCCATTAGCGAGGCGCATCAATACATCCAACGCGAAGCGCCCGGCAGCGGCACAACCGTCACAGCCGCATTGGTGCTGGGCGAACAAGTGACCATTGCCCATGTGGGTGACAGCCGCGCGTATGCCGTCTTCCCCGATGGACGCATTGACCCGATCACCCGCGACCATTCGCTCGTCAAACGCCTCGAAGAGCTGGGACACCTCAGCAAAGACGAAGCCGCGAACTTCCCGCATCGCAACGTATTGATACGCGCGCTTGGTCAAGGTGAAACCCTCGAAGCGGATATATTCACCGTCCCCTTCCCGCAAACAGGCTATTTGATGTTATGCAGTGATGGCTTGTGGGGCGTAGTGGATGAGAAAGACTTGCAACATGCCATCGTCAGCGCGCCCAATTTGCAACATGCGTGCCAAGCAATGGTAGAAGCAGCCAACACCGCCGGCGGTCCCGATAACATTACAGTCATTGTCGCGCAAATGATCGGATAACATGCTGCCGCGCAAACCGGACCATTATGTTGCCTTGGGCGTCTTCCGCGATGCAACGCAGGAAGAGATCAAGCGCGCATATCTCGAATCTGCCCGGCGCTTGCACCCTGATAAAAATGTCGCAGCAGGGGAGACCGAGCTCTTCCTTGCTGTGCAAGAAGCATACGAGGTTCTTTCCAACCCAAAGCGCCGAAGCCTCTACGACGCCACACTCCCCCCGGACATCACAGGGAATCTGGATGTCAAACATGAAATCATCTTTAGCCGCCCATCACTGGTGAATTTAAGTGAGCCGCAATTGCTCTACGTGCTTTTGGAAGTGAGCTCGCGCGAAGACCCAGAGAAGCTGCCCACTCCCCCATTAAACATCTGCCTCATCGTAGACCGCTCCACCTCTATGCAGGGAGAAAAACTCGACGTTGCAAAAGCCACTGCCATCCAATTGTTGCGCAGTTTGCGGCAAGAGGACACCTTCAGCCTGATTGCCTTTAGCGACAAAGCCGAGGTAATTATTCCTGCTATGGATGCAACGGACAAGAAGAAGCAGGAAAACAGCATTCAAATGATGCACACCACAGGTGGGACAGAAATATATCAAGGGTTGCGCGCAGGCATCGAAGAAATTCACCGCGCCATGACCTCGGCGCGCGTCAATCACATGATTCTATTGACCGATGGGCAAACGTATGGGGATGAGCAGGAATGTCTTGCGCTGGCAGAAGAAGCCGCCACACAAGGCATTGGCATTAGCGGCATGGGCATTGGTCACGAGTGGAATGATATTTTTCTTGACGCGCTTACCAGCAAAACCGGCGGCTCCTCATCTTATATATCAAAACCGAAGGACATTCAACGCCTGCTAGTGGAAAAATTCAACGCGCTGGCAAGCATCTATGCGGATGAAGTCACGCTCGAATTCAAAGAGCAGGAGCATATCCGCATCAATTATGCGTTTCGCTTACAGCCGGAAGGCGGCTCGATTAGCATTGAACCCACCATGCGGCTGGGTCCCATCCTAAGGGATGCCTCGCTCCAAATCTTATTTGAATTCATTATCGAGCCTGCTGCTTTAATTGAAGACGAAATCGCGCTGATGAACGGCGCGCTGAAAATGTTTATTGCAGCCCGTTCTACGCCGGTGCCGCCAATTCGCCTAAAAATTTCACGGCGCGTGGAAAAAGAGCCATCAATGGAAGCGCCTCCCGTGCGCATTTTAAGCGCTCTCTCGCGCCTGACGCTTTATCGAATGCAGGAACGCGCGCGCCTTGCCGCCGATGAGGGAAGGTTTGACGCGGCAGCCACCCACCTGCATAACCTTGCCACCCACCTGCTTTCACAAGGCGAAAATTCATTGGCAAAAACCGTCTTATTCGAAGCGGATAACCTCGAGAGTAAAAGAAAATGGAGCGCCGGCGAAAGTAAAAAAGACATTAAATATCGTACCCGCGCGCTTTTGATGAGCAGCACAAAGGAGAAAACATAACATGATAGCCTGTTCAAATTGCAAACATTCAAATATGGATGGAGCATTATTCTGCGCAGAGTGCGGATCCCAACTTACCGGAAATTCCTTCGTTACCCAAAATATTACAACCGATAGGTTCAAAGACTTACTAGACAGTACTGGCAAAGAAGAGCAATACCAAAACTTCAACGGAGAAGACGCTTGGGGCAGCCTGCATTTGCTCGATACCGGTCACGTCATCTCGCTTGCTGCCAAAAGCGAATTCACCTTGGGACGTGTCAGCGAAGGGCAGCCCATCATGCCCGATATTGACCTTTCACCCTATCAGGCATACGCAGCGGGCGTTTCGCGCCTTCATGCTGTTGTCAAACGCGGACATCATCAAATGACCTTCATGGACCTTGGCTCAGCCAACGGTTCATTCATTAACGGAAAGCGGCTTGCGCCGAACGAAGAAAAAAGCCTTAGTCACGGCGATATTGTCTCGCTTGGAAAAATGAAAATACAAATCCTGTTAAAAAACGCATAAAGAAAAGAGAGTGAAATATGGCATTTACCGTCATCTTACATGTTGCTGGAGAAGCCTCCATCGCCGGGGAAGTGGATGAATTGCCCCAGCCTACCGATAACATCATCGTTGTCACAAATCCGCGCCAGAAAGACGGCAAAGATTTGCATTACATTGATAACAACGCCATCAAGGTCATCTGGCCCCTTTCCAAGGTGAGCTTCATCGAGATTCTCGATAGTTCGGAAGAAGAAAAGATTATTGGCTTTGTGAGGGAATAATTCGTATGCCTGATTTGATGGAACGCCGCCGCATCCTTGTGGTGGACGACGAAGAGCGCATGGTGCGCTTCATTCGCATGAACCTGGAGCATGATGGCTTTCAGGTCAGCGAAGCTTTCAATGGCAAGCAAGCCATTCAAAGAATCCGCGACGTCAACCCCGACCTCATCCTGCTAGATGTGATGATGCCCGACTTGGACGGCTTTGAGGTCTTGGAAACCATCCGCGACTTCAGCAACGTCCCCGTGATTATGCTCACCGCCAAAGGCGAAGAAGATGACCGTGTGCGCGGACTCGAAAACGGCGCGGACGATTACATCATCAAGCCGTTCAGCACGCGCGAGTTGGTCAGCCGCATCAAGTCTGTCCTGCGGCGCACCGAAGGCGCAAGCGGTTCTATGCACGGACTTTTGGAAATTGACAAGCGTCTCAAAATTGACTTTGACCGCCGCGAAATTTGGCTGGAAGGCAAACTGGTCAAGCTGCGCCCAACGGAATATCGCCTGCTCTATCATCTTGTGCAAAACGCGGGCTGGGTCATATCACATGACCAGCTGCTCCAAAAAGTTTGGGGCTACGAATACCGCGACGAGCCGCATTACGTCCGCTTGTACATCAACTACCTGCGCCAAAAATTGGAGAAAGACCCAGCCGACCCAAAATACATCCTGACAGAGCGCGGCGTTGGGTATCGTTTTGTAGATTACAAACGCAGCAAAGAATGAAGTGAATGTGAAGTATAAAAAACTTCTCCCCCTTTTTATAGGCTTAATCTTGGCGTGCAACACGCCAAGATTTTTTATTACGCCTACCGCCGCGCCAACGCCACCCCCGTCACAAACTGCAACGGCGACGCGCGCGCCATCCCCTACGCCTACCTTAACGCCCACGGCAACATCCTCCCCCACGGTCACGCCCACACTGGAGGCTTATCAACAATACAGCGTTGAATATTTACGCGCGCGCGCGTATACAGGCAGCGAAATTGAATTGGTCGAAGTCCTGGAAGAACATGAAACATTTACGAAATATTCCACGCGATACCAAAGCGATGGACTGCACATTTACGCCATCGCCAACATCCCCAAACGCGAAGGGATTCTCCCGGTCATCATTACCATTCATGGATATTTCTACCCGGCAGATTATGAATACCTCGATAGTGAATTCGGCGTCGAAGATGAACTCGCGCGGCAGGGCTTCATCACCATACACCCCACCATGCGGAATTACTTCCCATCTGAAAACGGCGATAACCTCTTCCGCGTTGGCGATGCGATAGATATTCTAAATTTGATAGCAGTCATCAAAGAACAAAGCGGAAAAGCCGGTTTGTTGCAATCTGCCAACCCAAACGCCATCGGCGTTGCCGGGCACAGCATGGGAGGTGGAATTACCTTGCGCGCGCTGACCATCAACGCGGATGTAAAAGCCGCGCTGCTTTATTCATCCACCAGCGGCGATGAGCGGCAAAACGTCCCCTTCTTCGATAAATTTACGCATGACCCGCAGTTCGCCGGGGAAACGCTCGCGCCGAAGAAGACACTCGATAAAATTTCCGCATCCTCTTATTATCCATCCATCACCGCGCCCATCCTGCTGGTACACGGCGAAAAAGATTGGTTGATACGAATCGAACAAGCGGAAAAAACCTGCGATTTGTTAAGGTCAGCCGGGGCAAAGGTCAGCTGTGTGTTTCTCAAATATGGGCAACACACTTTTGCAGGAAAAACGATGGAAGACTTTCTCACTCGCGCGGTGGAATTCTTCCAAAAACATCTTCGATAACGCGCGGGTATAATCGCATTATGAAATTCACCACCATTTTTTTTGACCTGGACGACACGTTGTATCCTCCGCATGTGGGGTTGTGGAGCGCCATCAAGGAGCGCATGAACGATTACATGCGCGAGCGGCTGCGCATTCCCGAAGCGGATATTCCACGCCTGCGCGAAAAGTATTACATGCAATACGGCACGACCACGCGCGGCTTGCAAGCGCATCACGATATTGACACGCAAGACTTCCTCGCATACGTGCATGACCTTCCGCTCAAAGACTATCTCAGCCCAAATCCACTGTTGCGCTCGACCATTGCCTTGCTCCCTACACGCAACGTCATTTTCACCAACGCGGATATTCCCCACGCGCAACGGGTGCTGGCGGCTCTCGAATTGAGCGACCTTTTTCAAAACATCGTGGATGTAAACGCCGTCGCGCCTTATTGCAAGCCGATGCCGGAATCTTTTGAAATTGCAATGCGCCTCGCCGGTGAGACAAACCCCGCGCGCTGCGTAATGATTGACGATTTGAATCGCACTACGCGCGCCGCCCGCGAAGCGGGGATGTTCAGCATCCTTTATAACAATACATGCGCGGCAGATGACGCAAATGCCTGTTTCACAAATTGGTCACAGTTAATCAACATTTTGGAGGCGCAATAATCATGGAAAACGGCGGATGGGTTGCCATTTTGATATTGGTTGTATTGGTCGGCGGCGTGAACCTTGCCATGTACGGATTGGTACGCGGGGCGTTTCGCGGTGAAAATAAAGGCGTAATAGACGCGCTGGGAAAGTCATTAAATGTCATGAAAGAAAAAGATAAAGACATCGAGGAATTGCGCCGCAGGCTGGAAGAGATCGAAAAAGGTAAGAAAAACAAAAACGGAGAATCTAAAAACTGATTCTTACAAAAATCGTATACAGTATTCAGCAAACATTAATCACAAAATGATAAGTTAACCCAAGCGCAGTCGAAAAGGCTGTTTCTTGTAAAATTGGAGATGATATGAATAAAACATTAAAGTATATATTTCTTATATTGGCTGTGCTTGTGCTTTCGCTGGGTTCATTCGCAGGCGGATTTGTTGCCGGACACCTCATGCCGTTCAACATCCCCGGACTGCCGAATCCATCCGCGCAATCAGATTCAGCCGCATCCGCAGAACAACAATCCGCGACGCCGGGCGATTATAAAGAATTATTCGCGCCATTTTGGGAGGCGTGGAATCTTGTCCACGAAAATTATGTAGACCAGCCGGTGGATGATATCGCGCTGATGCGCGGCGCAATCAACGGCATGATGCAGGCATTGGGCGATGAACATTCCTCGTATATGGATCCAGAATCGTTCAAACAGGCGAATGAAGGTCTCGAAGGCGAATATGAAGGCATTGGCGCGTTTGTAGATACCACCACCGAATATTTGACCATCACCAGCCCCATGCCCGACTCCCCTGCTGAACGCGCGGGATTGAAACCCGGCGACCAAGTCGTCAAAATTGACGGGGAAGACATGACCGGCATAGACGCGGAACTCGCGCGCCGAAGAGTTTTGGGACCCGCCAACACCACCGTCCACCTGACCATTTTGCGCGAAGGTGAAAAAGACCTGCTCGAATTCGACATCATGCGCGGAAAAATCACCGTCCAATCCGCATCGGGAAAAATGCTCGAAAACGACATTGCCTACATTCAAGTCACCACCTTTGGATCGAAAACCACGCCCGAATTAATCGCCGCGCTGGAAGATGTGATGGCGAAAAACCCCAAAGGCATCGTCCTTGACCTGCGCAACAACGGCGGTGGATATTTGCAAACCGCAGTGGAAGTCACCTCACAATTCGTGGGTGACGGCGTTGTACTGTATGAAGAATACGGCGATAAAACCCGCACCACCTATCATGTCGAGAAAGGCGGCTTGGCAACAGATACCAATATTCCAATGGTTGTGTTGATTAATGAAGGTTCGGCTTCGGCATCTGAAATTGTCGCGGGCGCGCTGCAAGACCTCGGACGCGCAAAGCTCGTCGGCGCAGTGTCCTACGGAAAAGGCTCGGTGCAAAACTGGATTCCGCTGACAGATGAAAATGGCGCGGTTCGCATTACCATCGCAAAATGGCTCACCCCGAATGAAAAGACCATTCACAAAATCGGATTGACACCCGACATCGCCGTTGAGTTTACAGAAGAAGACTTCACCGCAAAACGCGACCCGCAATTGGATGTCGCTGTGGAATTTATATCACACACTGTTAACGGAACCGCATTTACATACGAACCTCCGCGCCCCGCTCCCACCTCATCACCAGAACAACAGACCCCAGCTACGCCAGTCCCTGCAACACCTGCCCCAACAGCAACACCTGAACTTTTGGCATGTCCATCAGCTATGACTGCACACTTAACGCCGGGACAGTCCGTTACTGTCACAACACGATTAAATTTAAGATCATCGCCAGGAATAAAAGATAATCTACTTCAAGTAATACCAGCAAACACCACTGTAGAAGTGATTGGAAACCCGGTTTGCGCTTCGCATGGTGGATATGCTTACATCTGGTGGCAAGTAAAATTACCTGATGGAACGATTGGATGGGCAGCCGAAGGCTCTATTGCTGGGAAATTTTATTTCCTAGAGCCAGTAAAGTAAACTGACAACCAATAAACAAGGAGTAAAAATGTTC
>DZBA01000116.1 GCA_022729775.1 Anaerolinea thermophila
TGGGCGGGACAACAAAAGTTCCTGGAGTAGTAGCCCGCGCGAAGTAACTATACTCGTACACGCCATCCCACAACAGGGAGGTGAACGCCTCGGCGCGGCTGTCGCGCATATTCTGGTGTTCGTACCACGGTCCCCACCACCACCAGCCGTAGCGATAATTGGGGCTGGTCGTATCCTGCGGGATGGACTGCGAAACCGCCAGCGCGGGGTTGATGATTTCCAAGCCAGCGGGGAGCGGGTCAACCAGCGCGACGTGATAGCGGCGGTTATCCGCGACCATTTTGATTTTGACTTTGACTCGCGCGCCCGCTTTGATGTGCCATGCGCCGTTCGCGTCACGCGTCACGTCTTCGGGATTGTCCACGCCTTCATAACTGCGCTCGACGACGAAGCCCATATCCAGCGGCTTGAGATTCAAATCGGTGGGCGCGTAATTCAGCGCGAGGCGATAATACAACCTGCCCGCGCCTTCCTTGCTCAAAATCAAATCGCTTGTGCCAGCGGATGTTTCGCTTAACACATAACTCATCGGGACGAGAGTCTCGTGGATGTCGGTGGTGTATCCGCGAAATTCACTCGCGCCCGCGTAGGTGTTCCCAAGCCACATCCGCGCGAGGAAATCGGGCGTTTGCGATTCGTAAGTGTTGAAGTAACGGTCGAGCGCAACCAGCACAAAGATATTCTCCTGCGTGTTGCCCCAGCGACCTTTGGTGCGGTGCGCGAGCAGACCATTGACCACCTTCGGAATCAAATCGCTTTGCGGGTTGTCTTCGATAAGCGCGTCCAAAAGAATCGCGTCGGTGCGGCGGTCGGAACTGAGCAGCAGATAGGTTTGGTCGCTGTAGTTCGTGGTGAAGTTTGCCGCGCCTGCGGTCTCGACAATATGATTATTGACGTACAACCGAATCGCGTCGAGCTGCGCGGGGTCATCAATCACCGACCACAACCAGCCGAGCGATTCCATCGAAAGATTTTCCATGCCCGCTTCATTGAGCAGGTTCGAGGCTTTGACCGAATCGCGTTCGCCTGCCGCGTTGCGGACATACAGCGCGTACGCGCTTAATGTCCAGCGTGTTTCTTGAGTGTAATAAGACGGATAACGATTCTCGATGTCGCGCAGGTAACTCAGCGCGTTTTGGGTCATCTCGGCGGGGACGGTGAATCCTTTTTGCTGTGCGCGAATCAGCGCGTGCGTGACGTGAATCGTGTTGAACGGGTTCGATTCGAATCCGCGCTGCCAGTATGGGAATCCGCCATCGTAATTTTGCATCCCCTGTAATTTGGCGATGTCGCCGTCAACAGCGGATTCCATTTCCGCGGGCGCGGGCAGCCCTTCCGCTTTGAAGGCGGTTAATACATCGCGCAGCGAAGCCACCGCGAGAATGCGCGACGCGAGCTGCTCGGAACATTCATACGGATACGAGACGAGATACAACACGGAATCGGTCAACGCTTGCAGCGCGGTGGATGATGTGTTGATTTGCAGTCCGCCATATTGTGGGAAGACGTTGTTGGGGTACATCACAGGCTGCGCGATGGCGCCGTCGTCAATCACGCCGTAGGTGGCGAAGGCTTCGCTCGTAGCGGGTGTGTAAACGGGCAGGCTCACCGTCGCGGCGTCGGAGTATCCGCCTGATGCGGCGACAATTTGCACAGAGGTCGAGCCTGCCATCACAGTGGATGCGGGGAAGCGCACTTCGACTCTATCATTCGCAGGGATATTTATCCGCTGACCATTCGCGCTAATTTCCAAATTCGCGGCGCGCGCGGCGACATCCACCGACATTGCGTAATCGGTTTGATTTTGAATCACAACGGGCAGTTCAAATTTATCGCCGAAGTTCAAGAAGCGCGGCGCGGAGGGGCGCACCATGAGCGGCAGCCGCGCAGTCAGATTCGACTCGCCGACGCCGAATTGTTTTCCGCCGCCATCCACCGCGACCACCATGATGCGGTAGCGCGTTAAATTATCGGGGACTTTGATTTGCACGCGCGCCATGCCGTCGAAGCCCGTCCGCACTGACGGGGAAAAATTCGCCAGCGGATTAAAGTCCGAGCGGACGACAATGGGCGCTTGCGCGTTGTTGGCGGAATCTTCCATGCCGCCCGAAGTTTCCGCCAGCATGGTTTGAGTCGGCATGGGCGCGGCGGCAGGCATCATGGGCGCTTCTGCTGCCGCAAACATCATTCCTTCATCCCTTGCTTTTTGACTTGCGTCACGCGCCAACGCTTGCGGGTCAGACAGGATAATACTTGCGCGTCCGTACACGCTCGAAAGCGCGGAATATCGCTCGGCGTAGAAGATGCTCATCGGGTCTTGCAGTTGATAATTGGTCAGCGCAAGAACTGATTCATCCACGACGATGACCGCGAGTTCCGCATCCGCGACAGGTAAGCCGCGCGCGTCTTTCACCATCACATTTAGCGTGGTTTCGCCGCCGGGTTCGAGCGAGGTCTGGTCAGGGATGACGTTCAACGCCAGCGTGCGCGTTTGCGGCGGAATCTTCAAGTTCAACTGCGCGGTGGCAAATGCGGGGCGCGGTGGGACGTTTTCCAACTTCGCGCCTTTGTCATCGGTGCGCGGCGCGTCGCCGACCAAATCCACTTGCAGGTTCAAATTCGGGATGTATTTTTCTTCGATGGGAATGTTCAGCGTCGCGGTTCCGCTTTCGATGCGGAAGCGCGTGGTGTATAAAATTCCGCTGCGGCTGACGGTGAGGATTCCTTCGGCGGGCGCAAACGGAGATTGGACGAGAATCTTCGCGGTGTCGCCGGGTTGATAACTTTCTTTATCGGGGATCAGCGTGACTTGTTCCTGCTCGACCTTGCGCGAGGCGGGTCGCTCGCTGCCGCTGACCCAGCGCGTGATTTGCGTCTGATTCTTGCGTCCCTGCTCGTCGGTCACCAGCGCGGTGATTTTATAACTGCCGCCAAGCGGAGTCTCGAAGGCGCAGGTCTGCGGCGCGGATGTGGAAACCGCCTTGCAGGTTTGTGTCTCGGCGACTTCTTCCGTCCACTTGCCGTTTTTGGTCTTCCACTCCATGCGGCTGGCGGTGATGATGACCTCGCGGTTTTGAACCGCGTTGCCGTCAATATCCGCGACGATGAAATCAATTTTCAGCGGCGCGCCTTTTTCGACAAAATACGAATCGCTTTTCAATCCGATGTAAACATCCGCAGGGTGAATCAACAGCGTGGTGGAACTGCTCCACGCCTGACGGTTGACATCCATCACCGTTCCCTGCGCGATGACGCTGTATGGTTTCGGGTCAATCTCCGGGCTGCCTTGCGCCGCGAAGTCCAACTTCAAATAATGGATTCCCGCCGCGTCGGTCTTGCCGTTGAAGTTTTGCGTTTCGCCTTCGTCACCGCCGTATTGATAATCGAAGAACCACCACGGACGCCATGAGCCAAAGGTGAACTCGTTCCAATTGGGGGGCGAATAACTCGAAGGCAAGGTCGTGACATCCCATGTCACTTCCGCGTTGGGCAACCCGCCGCCCGCGTAATATTTCGCTTCGACGGCGAGAGTCGCGCTGCTGCCTGCGAAGTATGGCGCGGTGGACTCGTTGCGCGCGCTCACCTCAAATTCGGGACGACGGAATTCTTGAATCTGAATCTGGTGATAATACTGCGCGCCGTTTATCGCGCTTCCTTCGGCGATCAGATGCAGCTGCGCGAAACCAAGATTCGTGACCGTTGGAATCGTCAGCGCGAAATCGAACCCGCCCAGCGCGTTGACTTGCGCCTGCCCGCCGCCGATGGAATTTCCCTGCGGGTCGGTGAGCGTGTAACTCACGGAATTCACTTCACTGCCGATGAGGGTCACGTCGCCATTTTGTCCGCCGCCGATTTTTCGCAGCCAGCCTTTCACATGCACTTCTTCGCCGGGCTTGTACATCTTGCGGTCATCGAAGACATACCACGCCAGCGTATCGCTCGTGGAAGTCTTTACCCAGGGGTCATCGCCCCAATAATATGTGGAGCGTGGAAGAATCGCCGTGTCCGCGCCAAGCCGCGCAGTGAGATACGTCGCGCCGCTGGGAATCTCGAAGCGGATGACTCCATCCGCGCCGGTGATTTGCGCCGCGCTTCCGCTGTTCGATTCGATGCTCACGCCTGATAACGGCGCGCCTGTTTTCAAATCCGTCGCCCACGCGATCATTTCGCTGTGATCGTTGTATGCATCCAAACCGATTTGCGTGACCTGCACCCATGTGATGATCGTCTGGGATAACCTGCGCCATTTATTTTCTTCGTTCTCGAACATGCCCGCAGGCGGCTCGATGATGAGCGCGAGGTGACCGAAATTTCCTGTAAGATACGGGCTGAGGTCAACATCCACTTGTGACAAGGTGTCAGTGGGGATGTTCAAATTCAACGTGGTGTTGACAAGCAACGTCCCGGGCATTTGGGGCGGCGTGTCTGTGTTTTGCCACTCGCGCACATATCCTTTGAAGGCTGTCCAATCTGCTGGCTGGACGGAATACACTTTGAGATTTAATTTCTTGTAATTGATGGCGTACACCGAAAAGACGGGCTTCATGGAAGACGGGTCGAGCGTGATGAAGTTCTGGTTTGTGTTCACCAGCATTGCTTCGGCTTTGCCCACCTTGAACTTCAACTTCACATCCTTGCCGAGTTCCTGCCCGAAGATGTCTTTGATTTTTCCAGAAAGCGTTACCGTGTAAGTGGTCTGCCCCTTCGTCTCGCCGCTGATTTCAATGCTAGCGCCATAGACATTTGCATTCACGCCTTTGATTTCCGGGCTTACGCTTAACATTTCAGCGCTGAACGCGCTCATATCCAACGGATTGTTGAAGCGGATGTAAAACGGCGTAAGCGGCGGGCAATTGCCGTTGTACCATGAGCAGTTATATTCCTCCACTTTCAACGGCGAATACGTCGAAAATGAAAACAACTGCGCCTCAGTTGTCCGCAGAGTCCCTTCGGCGGATGGTGTGTTCGGTCCCACCGTCACGTTGATTTGAGTCCCTGCGGGCAGCGGCTTCACCGCGCGGAAGGCAAGCCAGCGCGATTCGGGCGCATCTTTCACCAGCGCGGAAACGCGCTCGTCTTTCTCGATGTCGCTTTGAGTCGCCAGCACGAGGTTCACCGAACTATATCCCGCCGCAACTTGAATCGTATTCAACACGGCGGCTGGGTCAATGCGCTGGTCGAACAAGATAAAGAACAGCGGTTCGAGCGGCTGCGGCGTGTTCGCGTCGGGATATGATGTGACGATTTTCGGCGGCGGAGTTTTGAACGTCCACGAAACGGATTCTGCGAGCGCGTTCCCATTCGCCGATTGAATCCCCGCAGGCACGGTCACGCGGTATTCGGTCGCTTTGGGCAGGCGGTCAATTAATTTAGAATCATATTGGAAAGTTAAAGTCTTTGTCCCCAGCCAGCGCCATGTGCCTTCGAGCGGCGGCTCAATTTTTACGGGGACATCTTTTGCGGCTAAATCTTCCAGCGTCCCCAGCGGAACCATCGGCTGATTAAATGTCACGCTGACGAAAGGCGCGATGGGAACTTCACCCTCAGGCGCGAATCTTAAAACTTGAAGCGCGCCTGTCCCCACGCTCGGAGCGGATTCAGTCGCGCTGGGTGGGAACGACTCCGCGATTTTGTTCCCCGCCTGCGGGGGCGGCAAAATCTCAGCGGGCAGGTTAAATTCCGTTTGCTGACCCGAAACATAAGGCAGCGGCGGCACGCGCGAAAGCAGCAGCGCGGTCTCTTCGGGTGAGAGAGGTTCCCCGCTCGTGGGCGGAATCGTTTCCCCCGTTTCGGGCGCGGAACTTCCATCGCTTAACTTCACGTTGATTTTATACTGTTCACCTTGCATGGTTGAATCTCCAGTAGAAGGTGTGCCTTCCACGATGATGGGAACGGGAGTTCCGCTCGCGGTAAAATCCCCGTTCCGAATCCACTTGAACCACACGCCAAAAATTCCGACGCACAAAAATACAATCACTCCAACGATGATGATGGAACGATTTCGACTGGCTCTTTCATCCTGTTTTTCTGTCATGGGAGAAATCCTCCTTCCAGCACATGACGCTTTTCACAGCAGACAAGTTCCCGCGCCGTTCATGCGCTTTATATAATTGTACTCCTCATGACCAGGCAAATCATAACAGCAATTCCAAATCTAAAACCCTTTGCCACCGATTTCACGGATTTTCACCGATTGATTAAAAAAAATCCGTGCGAATCCGTGTAAATCTGTGGCTGGTCTTTTGGTTTTTGGCTTTTCTTATTCCAGATTTGGAATTGCTGAAATCATAATTGACATGTCCCGTATTTTCACTTATAAACAGGGCAATTACATTTTTGGAGGTTACCATGCTTGTATTGCGTTTACTATCCGAGGGCGGCGGCGAAGGTCCCAACTTGGAGCTTCAATGGCTGCTGAATATCGGCATCGCGCTCTTTTTCCTCGTCATCCTTGCGGGGTGGTGGTCAAGTTCGAGAAAGAAGGCGGAACCCGTTGTGGAACATGAACCCGCCGCGCACCATGACGCGCATGAACACGAAGAGCCGGCAAAGGCAGAAGCAAGCGCGCCAAAGGCTGTCAAAGGCGGACGTAAGAAGTAAAGAAACGAAATCCCGAAGTTGCGCTTCGGGATTTTTATTTGGCATTCGAGCCATTCCTGTTTTGCGGGGAAAAGATTGATTCGCTGTCGCTACTAAGAAACAAGAAATCCAAGAGCGTTTTTTTTGCCACGAATTTCACTGATTTGCACGGATTTTTTTAAACAATTCGTGATAATCCGTGTAACACCTGCACTGCGCGCAGGCGCAAGTGTCAGTGGCAAGGCTTTGTTTCTTTCGCTTTGAACGGAGTTTTTTCCCGCCGTGGTTTTACTTGTAATGACAAGCCGTTATGTGAGATTATCCGCCAGTAAAAATATTGCCAGCGCAATGATGAACCACGCAAAGGTGGTTTGTAATTTTTTGGCAGGCAGAACTTTTGCAAGCCGCGCGCCGGCAAATGTCCCCGCTAACCCTGAAAGGGTGAAGATAAAAATCAAAAGGAAATTGAACGTCTCGCCTTTCAGGTGTCCTATAAAACCGGCGAGGCTGTTCATGGCAATAATCACCAGTGAAGTTCCCACCGCAATTTGCATCGGCAGCCCGACGAGCATCACCAGCGCGGGGACAATGAGAAATCCGCCGCCAACGCCGAGAATGCCGGTGAGCAATCCCACGCCTGCGCCGCTGCTCAAAATAACCCAGAGCGGTTTCTGCATCCCAGATGAATCTTCCGCGCTTTTTCTCATCAACATGATGACGCCGATGACCAGCATCAACAAGGCAAATAGAATCATGAGGATGCCAGATGGGATTTGCTTTGATATGCCCGAAGCCAGATATGCGGTGACCATGCCCGCGCCGCCGAAGAGGAAGGCAACGCGCCAGTTGAGCGTTTTCTGCGCGCGATGAAAACTGGCGCCCATGACGCTGTTCGCGCCGACAATCGCCAGTGAGGTGGCAACTGCCGCGTGGGGCGTTTGTCCCAGCAGGTAGACCAGCGCAGGCACGGTGAGAATCGAACCGCCGCCGCCCAGCAAGCCGAGCGAAAGCCCAATGAGAAAGCCAAGTGTGATTTCGAGAAATGTCATTTATGATTCCTGAAGAGATAGCCGCCTCATTTGCCCATTTTTTTACTGAATCAACTTCACAATCTCTTTGGCGATGTTGTCCGCTGCCTGCGGGTTGGCGAGGCGCGCGCTGGCGCGGGCATAACCTTCGCGCTGTTGGGCATCTTCCACCCAGACGCGCAAGGTCGCAAGCAGGTCGCGCAGGTTTGGGGTAAATACGCCCGCGCCGTTCTCTGTTACATAATTCACACCGCCATCTTCTTGAAAGCGGATGCGGTCATATATGATGATGGGCAAGCCTCTGGCAAACGCTTCTGCCAGCGTGATGTTTCCCGCTTTGGTCAGTAATATATCCGCGCCATCCATCATGGTTGCCATGTCATCTAAAAACCCATATAAAAAGATGGGAATGTTCCACTCGCATTTTTTAAGGTTGCGCAAGAGTTGTTCGTTCCGTCCGCAGACAATGGCAAGCCCGACATTCAATCTGCATTCATTGACGGCGCGCGCGGTTTCGTATACTTTGCCCATGCCGTCACCGCCGCCGGTTAATAAGAGCATGGGCAGCTGTATGTTCCAGCCCAGTTTTTCCTGCGCGGCAAGTTTGGATTGTTTGGGCAGGGTAAACGCGCGGGCAATCGGCAAGCCGTGAGTTTGTACGCGCGAGGGGGAAAGTCCCAATTTCAACGCGCGGTCGTAAGCGGCTTGGTTTGAGACAAATGTCGCGGCGGCGTCGCGCTCGAACCAAAAGGCATGTCCCGCGCCAAAGTCGGTGTCAACAATTGCGTAGGGGACTGATCCGCGCAAAAGACGCGCCAGCGCCCCGTTGACAGTGGTGTACGTGGAGACAATCAAATCACAGGGGTTTTGCGCCAGAAAATTTGCCAGCGTATTTTTGACGATTGGCATGGCAATCTGCCCAAGCACGGTTGTGGCAATTTTATTGTCCACAAGGTAATATCCAGATTCATAGACGCGATACCCAAGCGAAGAGCCTTTCTCTTGCATGGAACGCATCATCGGGTATACATCCAGAATATGGTTGAAGGGTTCCGGCGCGTAGCTGATGACATCAAACAGGGCGATTTGGAATTTGCCGGGGTAAAGCCTTTCGATGGATTCGGATAACGCCCGCGCCGCGCTGAAATGCCCGCCGCCGGAGTTGGAATAGAAAAAATGAATACGCATTTGCCCTACATGAAAAAAATCCAATTGACGTGTATCGCCATGCCAACCGCCTGCGCCAAAAGGGAGATAACCACGATGATTCTATCCACCGTTTCGGATTTGCCCCACAACCCCAGCATCATGGTAATGGGAAAGACAACCATTTCATAACGCAAAAAGCTGCCTGTGGATGTAATCAACGGGAGCAATACAGAAAGGAGTATGAAGATACCGTATATTTCGCCTAACTTTTTCCACGCAAAAAAGATCATGAGGAGCGCAAAAAAAATCATTGGCAGTTCAAACAAGGGGTTGATGGCAAGCCTGCCTGCCAGTAATTCCATCGGGCGCAAGTACAAGGCGGTTTGGTAAAGAACATTCCACGGCATTTGCGCTCGATGTCCCCAAGTGGACGCCAGCGCTTTATAGTTGATAAATGGGAAGTAATGATAAAGAAAAATATAATGGCTGACCAACAAGGAAGGGGTGAGAAATAACAAAAGGAACTG
>DZBA01000117.1 GCA_022729775.1 Anaerolinea thermophila
CCAAATTTCTTAACCAGCGGGGCAAACAGGCGCGCAGCCACAAAAGCGATTCGATACCAGCGCGGCAGGACAATTTGTTCCCTGCCGCGTTTCATCGCGCGGACAATTTCCCGCGCCGCGATGTTTGCATCCAAATCCAGGTCACGATACCACTTGGGCTGTCCTGTGCGCGGATGTTCTATGGATTGCGTAAAATCCGTGCCGCGCAGCGGACCGAGGATGACCAACAGTGTTTGAATCCCCTCAAGCGAGATGGCGCGCGTGAAGGCGTGCAGCGATGATTTACTCGCCGCGTATAAACCCATCGAAGGCAGGCTCATTTCACCAGCCACCGAGCCAATGTTGACGACCATTTCAAGCGGGGAGAAGCCTGCCATTAATTCCAGCGGCGCGAGGGCGTTGACTTGCATCACGCGCTCGATTTCTTCCACGGTTAGCTGACTCAAACGCGAATGACTCCCAATTCCCGCGCAGTTGATGAGGATGTCAATTTTATCTTTTATGTCTTCGATGAGTTTTTTGCGCTGTTCCAATTGACTGAGATCGCACACGAAAGATTGCGCGCGCGGAAAAGAATCAGCGCGGAGGGGTTCCCTATCCACCAGAATTAAATGACAACCTTCTTCGTCGAGCAGCGCTGCCAATTCGCGCCCAAGTCCGCGCGCCGCGCCGGTGATGAGAATGGTTTTGCCGCGCAGGTTTTTCATAAGCGGATGCCAGCGACAGAATCCCGAATCGATTCTTCCAGCGTGAAGGTCGGTTCCCAGCCCATTTCATCTTTGATTTTTTGATGCGAGCAGGGTTTGTCAATGTTCATTTGCGAGGGGCGGCGAACGCCGGGGTTGAGGTGAAGCGTATCGAGCAGCGCGACGAATCCATCCGCGAGTTTCAATCCGATGGGGGAGACGGGAAAGACGCGCGTTTTCTTTCCGAGATATTTAATGATGCCGCGCGTAAATTCCATCATGCTGGCGTTGTGGGCTGAGACAATGTATCTTTCGCCGCTGCGACCTTTGGTAAGGGCAAGCGTCACCGCGCGGGCGACATCGCGCGCATCCACAAAGGCGTTGATGAAATTCATCATCGGCAGGAGCGGAACTTTGCGGATGGTGTTGATGACCGCGTCCACGCGCTCTGAGCCGGGACCGAGAATCACGCTGGGGTTTAGGATGATGACGCGCATATCTTCTCTCATGCCATGCAGCTCGATTTCGCTGATGCGTTTTGTATATCCATACACGTCGTATTTTTGTTTATATTCAAGGTCGGGGAGGAAGGTTTCATCTGTCACCTGCGGCGGGCGGAACTCGACTGCGGAGATGGAACTGATGAAAATGAATTGCTTCGCGCCCGCTTTCAACGCGGCTTGGGCAAGGTTGCGCGTGCCGATGACGTTGGCTTCGAATATTTTTTGGCGTTCCGCCGGGCTGAATGAAACCATCGCGGCGTTATGAATCACGACATCCACATTTTCGAGATGCTTGCTGAATGTCTCGGGTTGGGTTAACTCTCCGCGCACCCATGTGATGCGGTCTAGTTTTTCGAGCGCGAGGAAGGTCTTGCGCTGTGTGCGAATCAACACGCGCAATTCCGCTTGCGGGTCGCGCGCGTGAATTGCCTGCACGATGTATTGACCGAGGAATCCATATCCGCCGGTGATGAAGTATGTAGTCATTGTTTTTTTCCTATAAAGGTGTTTTGGTCGCAATGCCCGGTTTGCGCGGATATTTCGGCGGCGTTGCGGCGGATTTTTCTATCAGCACAAGATAACGGTCATCGGCAACGCCGGGCAGGTTGACGGGAATCAGCTGTTTGATTTTTCCGCCCAATAATTTCATTGCCTTCTCTGCGGATTGCGCTTCGGCGGGACCGCTTTCGCCTTTTTGCGCCAGCGCCATCCCGCCCACTTTGACCAGCGGAATGAGATATTCGCTCAAGACGTTTAGGTTTGCCACCGCGCGCGCGACTGCCCAATCGTAAGATTCGCGGTGCGCGGGTTTTTGTCCCAAATCTTCGGCGCGGGCGTGAATGACTTCCACGTGTTCAAGCCCAAGCAGGCTGACGATGTGTTTGCAAAACGCGACTTTCTTCCCCACCGATTCGACCAGCGTCAGGCGCATGTTGGGGTAGAGAATTTTCAAGGGGATGCCGGGAAAGCCCGCGCCGGTTCCTATATCAATCATGCGTTTGGGCGCGTTTGACTTCCACGCAAGGACGCATGAAAACGAATCCAAAAAATGTTTTACGCGGATGGATTCTGCGTCTCGAATGGCGGTCAGGTTGAATTTTTGGTTCCATTCCAAAAGTTCGCGCTCATAGGCGTCGAGGGCGTTGATGTGTTTTTCGGATAAATGCACATTGAATAGCGAGAGGGCGTTGCGGGTGAGTAAGTCCATGCGGTCATTATAAAACAAGTAATGCGGACGATGGATAAAAGGGGGGTAAAAAGGAGTCCAGAAGTTCTACTTCTGGACTCAGTAAATTTTGCATTTGGATTTCAAATTTCATGTTTGGATTTCCGCAAGTAGGTCACGTTTGCAACGTGACGGTTTCTCTGCATGAGAGCGTCATGCTACAAGCATGACCTACGAAATTTTTTGTGCGCTTACTTCTTCTCCTCATTCTCTTGCGGCGGAGTTTTCTCCTCCGGTTTGCGGAACCAGAGAAGGAGGTTTAGGAGGTTTGGCGCGCGCAGCCAGCGCAAGATGGCTCTCGCGGCGAGGAAGGCAAGGTAGAGCGGAACGGCAATCATTATCAACATCGGCAGGATGAAGATGATGAAGCGGATGAGGAAATCCACAAAGCCTTGCGTGAAGTAAATCAAATCTTGAATGGCTTCGCGCGCGACGCCGCTGGGCTTCCAACCGCCGATGACAATCGGCTTTTCTTTTTCCTCGGCGATGATGCTGACCGTGATGGATGAGAGCGCGGCGGCTTCGTCGTAATAATTGATTTGCCCTTTGACCACTTCGATTTGCTCGCGGTAATAGGTCAACTGGTTGAAGATGTTCACCACGTCTTCGGTTTCGGTTGCGTCCTTCATAATCTCTTCGAGTTGGGCTTCCGCCGCCTCGTAATTTTTCAAGCGCGACTTCAAGTCCACATATTGCGCGGTGACGTCTTCCCCGGAACTGGTCTCGTTTTTGACTTCGATGACGTCCTTCTTGATTTGCTCCAGCGCGTCTTCCAGTTTTTCCGCAGGCACGCGAATCATCACCTGCGCTTCCGGCACGTAGATGTTATCGCTGGCGTAGACCTGCTGCAAATTCGATGAGACGACGTATCCGCCCATTTGCTGCGCCATCACCTGCACGTTTTTCATGCGCCCTTCCACATCCGCAACGACGATGGAAATTTGCGCATTCTTGAGGACAACCCGCTCGATGCTGGCGGCTTCCACGCCTGCGCCATCACTGACCGGCGCGGACTCGGCGACAACGTCCATGACGGGCGCGGATGCTTCCATAGGGACTGCTCCGCCTGCCACGCCTGCCATGTCGTTCACGCCTCCGCACGCGGCAAGCATTAACGCGGCGATGACAATTAAACTAAGGGGCAAAATCCGTTTCATAGTCTCTTCTCCTTTTTTAAGTTTGAATCCTGCAATATCAATATATCACTTTTTGGTAACTGCTCAGCCTATCAACGTTCCTTTGTAAAAACAGACCCTAAAGGTTTTTTCCGCAAACCAAAATCGAAATTTGCAGGAATCCGCTGTCAAACAGTCATTTTCATTAGCAAAGGAAACCTTTAGGGTCTTGCCCTGAGTAGTTACACTTTTTGCATGTCACGACTTTCCAAGTCCCCCCACCCTTTAAGAGACTGTTTCTTAAGTACACGGATTACGTGATTTCACGGATTCTCAGTATCTTCTCAATATTTTGGGGATGGAAGCCCACCGTTCCGAAGGTTTCCTCAAATAACAAGTTGAGCCACTCCAACCTTCGGAACGTTCCCCTCTTTTTTGAGAAGATACGATTCTCACGGAAAAATCCTTTTAAAAATCCGTGTTAGCCCGTGTAATCCGTCAAATCCGTGTACAAAAAAGACTTAAGAAACGCTCTCTAAGGTACAATTACGCCGCTTAACACATCTTCAACTCAAGAATTATCGTTGCCGGCAACGGCATATTTTAAGGAATTAAATTTGTTCGAAATACTTTTTCTAGGCACATCGGCTTCGGCGCCTTCCATTCAACGCGGGCTTGCAGGACAGGTTGTTTCTCATAACGAATATCGTTTCCTTGTGGATTGCGGCGAAGGCACGCAGCGACAAATTTTGCAATCGGGAATTGGATTCAAGCGCATGACGCGCGTGCTGTTAACGCACGGACATCTCGACCATATCCTGGGGCTGGGCGGTTTACTCTCCACCTTTTTGAAATGGGAATCCATTGAAGAGTTGGAAATCTTTGGCGGGCGCACCACGTTGGAGCGCGTGCGAACCCTGCTCTATGATGTCGTGCTGCGCGGAAACCAGCCTCCCATGCCGTTGAAGTTGACCGAACTCACGCCCGGCGTTTTTTTCGACGCCGATGATTTTACCGTGACCGCTTTCCCCGTTTCACATCGCGGACCGGATTGCCTGGGCTATATCTTTGAAGAAAAATCGCGCCAGCCTTTTCTCGCTTCCAAAGCGGACGCGCTTGGCGTCCCGTTTGGACCGGAACGCCGCGACCTTGTCGCGGGCAAGCCGGTCACTCTTCCCGATGGGCGCGTGGTCGCGCCGGAAGATGTGCTTGGCGAGTGGGAAAAAGGCAGCAAGTTCGTTGTAGTTGGCGATACCAGCAGGACAGATAACCTCGTCGAGTTCTGCCGGGACGCGGACGCGCTCGTCATCGAATCCACATACACGGAAGAAGAAGCCGACATGGCGAAAAAGTTTTCGCATCTCACGGCAAAAATGGCGGCGGAACTTGCCGTAAAGGCTGGGGTTAAAAAACTCATTCTCACGCATATTTCGCGGCGTTATCGTGGGAAGGATGTGCTTGCAGAGGCGCAGGTCACCTTCCCCAATACGGTAGTCGCGCGTGATTTCGATCATTATCAAATCAAGAAAGAACAGGAAAGAAAGATTTAAGATGGCTGATAAATTTACAATCGGTGTATTAACTTCCGGCGGAGACGCGCCCGGCATGAACGCGGCAATCCGCGCGGTGGTGCGCACTGCGCTTGCAAATAACATGGACGTAGTTGGCATAAAACACGGCTACGAAGGTTTGCTCAACGGCGAATTCAACTCGATGGGTCCGCGTGACGTGGGCGGAATTTTACAGCGCGGCGGGACAGTCCTGCTTACCAGCCGCAGCAAACACTTTATCGAACCTTCGGGACAGCGCGACGCGATTCGCAAATTGAATGGAGGGGGGATTGACGCGCTGATTATCATCGGCGGCGAAGGCTCGATGAATGGCGCGTACGCGCTCTCGCAGCAGGACGTGAAGGTCATCGGAATCCCCGCCAGCATTGACAACGACATCTGGGGAACGAGCATCGCCATTGGAACAGATACCGCGATGAATACCATCATGGATGCGGTGGACAAACTGCGCGATACGGCTTCATCTCATCAGCGCGCGTTTTTGGTTGAAACCATGGGACGCAACAGCGGATATCTTGCGGTGATGGCTGCCATCGTCTGCGGCGCGGAGGTGACTCTCATCCCCGAAGTGCCGGTCACGGTGGAAGAAGTCGCGCTGGCAATCGAAGACGCTTACAAGCGCAGCAAGACGCACGCCATCATTATCAACGCGGAAGGCTCTGGCATCCGCACCACAGAACTAGCTGAAAAAATTGACAAGATGGATGTCGGCTTTACGACGCGCATGACCATCCTCGGTCACATTCAGCGCGGCGGTTCTCCCACCGCGTATGACCGCTTGCTTGCTTCGCGCATGGGCGTCAAAGCAGTGGAAGCCCTTGTGGAAGGGAATCATGGCGTGATGACCGGACTCAAAGGCAAGGGAATTGATTTTGTTCCGCTGCTGGATGTCATCACAAACAAGCGCAAAGTGAATTTGGAATACTATCACATGGCAAAAGTGCTGGCGAGATAATTTCAAGAATCAAAAAACTCCGTTCACGATGAACGGAGTTTTTTTTACATCTCTACAATGCAATGTTGTTCGTCTTTGACAATTGCGCTTTCCCCATTGGGGAACATCACCACCGTTTGCTCCGCGCTGCGGACAACGGTCAGACCTTTGTATTTGACCGTCACCGACCAGGGGAAGAGATTCTTCCCTTCCAGTTTGACCTTCGTCGCCGAGAGGATGGTCACGCCCAAAGATTGCATAAACAGTCCCACCGGCGCAAGCCCATGCAGCGAATTTCTTTCCCCAATGCCCGTGCCTTTTTCCGCGTGATAGCGTTGATAGAAGGCGCGGTTTTGTTTTAAGTTTTGGATGATGGCGTTCATCAAGCGCGCAGTCAAGCGCGTTGCCTCGGCGCGGAATCCATATTTGAGCAAGCCTTCGCCGATAAATTGATTCCATGGGAGGTGAACGCTCATCGAGACAAGGTCGGCTTCTTCGCCGGGAGATTCGGCAAGCGAGGGCAAACCAAACGGGCGGTCGAAGCGGTCAGCGGTCATTATGTTGCGCCCAATCATGGCGTTTGCCTGCTGGCTTTCGGGAATGCCCGCCCAGATGGGCAGCGCGAGAGTCAGGTCTTCGCCGTTTGTATCCACGACCTTGACGATTACTTTGTCTTTTTCTTCCAGCCCGCGCACGGTCACACGCCCAACGCGCATATACGTTTTTTGCGTCGTCGCCACCAATCCGCCAGTGCGCCATTGGAATTGATGCCCCAAAATCGTTTCCACCTCGCCTTTTGTCTTGGCAAAATATTCGCTGATTTCCACTTCGGGACGCTTCGCGGCGGGACTCTTTGTTTCGATCTCGACCAGCAACCGGACTGGATTCTCCGCCTCGAACTTTGGTCGCGTGTTGCCATCGCCTTTCTTCTTGGCGATGACCTTGCCCGTCGAAACCAGACCCGTTTCATAATCGCGGTAGGAATAAAAACTTTTTTCCGCGTTCCAACCCGCGATGATGGATTCTTTTAATTTTTCGACCTTCGCTTGTATCAGCGCGGTTTCTTCATCCGGTTTGCCGAGTTGTTTTGCAATCCTGCCAATGGACTTGGCTTCGCGGTACAGCATGGATTCCAGCGCGGGATTATGCACAAGCGAAATGTTCAGCCCCTGCGACCACGGATGCCAGACATCGAACACGGGGTTATCGTCGAATCCGGTTTGCAGAATATGATCCCATTCCGGGATGCCATCGCGGTTGCGGTCATGTGCGGTTGAAAACCACGACCAGAAGAACTTAACCAATTTGGAATACGCCTCCGCAAGGAAGGTTTCATCCTGCGAGCTTTGATAATACTTCCATGCCAGGGTCGCAAGCAGCGGGGCGGCTAATAGTTTGCTGCGCTGCGCGGCGAGTCCGGGCTTATTATCCACTTCGCCTTCTTCATCTTGTATGGAAAGGAAATTAAGCAAAAGGCTTTTTTGCGCGCGTGGAGAACCATGCAGAATGCTGGCAATGTAATAGGCATCCAGCAGCGCTTGTCCGCCCCACGATGGGGGATAATCCGCGCCGTCGCCTTTGGGCGAGAAGCCATTGTCCACATTGCGGGCGTTGACAAAGGTTGGGTTGGGCAGGTTTTCATTGCCATTGAAGAACAACCCATGCGCGGCTTTTTGGCTGAACATAAGCGCGGCATCCCAATCCGGGTCGCCGGTGCGGATGTCGAGGACTTGCGACGCGTCGAGCAGTTCGATGCGCGCGCGCTCTGCTTCCCAGGGGCGGGCAGCTGTTCGGCGCGCGAGTTCAAACGAAGTCTCTACGGTATCCAGCGCGGCTTCGGCAAAGGTGATTTGGCGCGTGCCGCCGGGTCCCAGTTCGAGCTCGATCATCAGGGAAGCAAAAGACCCGTCGCCGTGTTTCGGTCCGCCGGTGGCGAAGAGTACGGGCGCAATTCCGCTGCTTTGCCCGGCGAGGATGTTGACCAGTTGTTGTTGGGTGGGGATGATGGACTGTCCATCGAGCGGCGCAAGCGCGGCGCACACTTCCAATTTGATGTTGCGAACCGCGTTGCTTTTGTTGGTAAAGAAAACACGCCCGGCAGCCGCGTGTGATTCGGGAATCCAAAATTCGGTGGTGATGTTCAGGTTTTCAAGGGGGGTGTAATCGAGCGCGAGGAAATTGGGGTAGTAGCGTTTGAGCGCGGGCGGAGTCACAAACGACGCCGGGTCCGTGACCGTGACGCCGTTTTCTGTAAAGCGCAAAAAGACGCGCATGGAACGCGCGCGCAGACCAAACGTGGTGGAAATGCCCACCGCGGCGCGTTCCGAACGTTCGGCAGGCGCGCCAATTTCCACTTCCCAAATGTGGTCGTTGACATAATCCGGCTTACAAAGACGAGAATCCGCTGCAAGGGTGAGGTAGAGCGGGTCGCCGGGGCTTAAAGACCAATCGCGCATAGGGTCTAATTTTACGGGGGAAAGGGAATTTAGTCGAGTAGGGATTCTGTGAATTAGCGAATAATCGCATAAATGTAACAATCGCGCGGTTCAGGGCTGATGTTGGGGTGGGTACTGTCTTTTCGTAATATTCCTTCGCGCTGCATTCCCGCTTTTTCCATCACGCGGCGCGAGGGGGCATTCTCCACATCGGTGGTAGCGTATACGCGGTAAATATTCGGCTGCTGAAACGCCCATTCAATCGCGGCGCGGACTGCTTCGGTCATATATCCTTTTCCCCATTGGGCATACGCGCCCGTGTATCCAAAACTTATTTTGGCTGTTTCCATCCGCAATTCCAACATCCCCGCCAACAACCCGCTTTCCTTAATCTCCATAAGATAGCGGAAGTTTGCGCCTTCGTCCCATGCGTCTACGGAGCGTTTCAACAACGCTTCGGTTTCCAGCACATTCTTATGCGGACGCCAAGTCAGGAAGCGCGTCACCTCGGGATGTTTTGCCCAGCCTTCGAACACGGCGGGCGCGTCGCTCATGCGCGGTTTGCGAAGAATCAGCCGCGCGGTTTCGATTTGTTCGGGAGGTCTCATTTTTCTTCGTCTTGTGTGTCAATGTGACCGGGCTTTTCCTTGCCCAGCTCCAGCGAGCGTTGATACGCCGCCCACACCGCGCGTGAAATGGCGGTGCGGAAGCCTGCCTTTTCCAGATAATACAACGCCTCGGCGGATGTCC
>DZBA01000118.1 GCA_022729775.1 Anaerolinea thermophila
ACTCCGCAGATTGAGCGCAACACCACCATTCCCACGCGCCGTTCGCAGAGTTTTTCCACTGCGAGCGATAATCAGACTCAAGTTGAGATTCACGTTTTGCAGGGCGAACGCTCGATGGCGGCAGATAACAAATCGCTGGGCAAATTCATCCTCGATGGAATTCCCCCCGCGCCGCGTGGAATGCCGCAAATCGAAGTGACCTTCGACGTGGACGCGAACGGCATTCTCAAAGTCAGCGCGAAGGACAAGGCGACGGGACGTTCGCAGCATATCACCATCACCGCGTCTTCGGGTTTGAGCGACGCCGAAGTCGAGAAAATGCGTCAGGACGCCGAAGCGCACGCGGAAGAAGACCGCAAGCGCAAAGACTTGATCGAAGTCCGCAACAACGCGGATAACACCATCTACGCGGCGGAAAAAGCCATCCGCGATTTTGGTGATAAAGTCGAGGCTGGGATTCGCTCCGAGGTCGAGAGCAAGATCGCCGAAGTTAAATCCGCGTCGCAGTCTGATGACGTGGAGAAAATCCGCGTGGCGGTGGATGCGCTCGGGCAGGCAATCCAAAAAATCGGCGCGTCGGTCTATCAGCAGGGCGGGGCGGCGGATAGCGGCGAGCCTGATGTGGTGGATGGAGAGGTAAAGGAGTAATGTCATTGCGAGCCCGATAGGGCGAAGCAATCTCTTTGTAATTAGGGATTGCTTCGTCGCTACGCTCCTCGCAATGACATGGCAATTATGAGCAACAGAGACTACTACGAAATTCTTGGCGTTTCCAAAAGCGCAGGCGATGACGAAATCAAAACCGCGTTTCGTAAACTTGCGCGTCAGTATCATCCCGACGTGAGCAAGGAAGAAAACGCCGAAGAAAAATTTAAGGAAATCAACGAAGCCTACGGCGTGCTTTCGGATGCGGATAAACGCGCGCGCTATGACCGCTTTGGCAAAGAGGGACTCGGCGGCATGGGCGGCGGCGGGTATCACGATTACAGCGCGGACTTTGGCGACCTGTTCGAGGAAATTCTCGGCGGGTTTGGATTCTCTACGGGCAGGCGTTCGCGCACTGCCCCGCGCCGCGGACGCGATTTGCAGATGCAGGTCACGCTCGCGTTTGAAGAAGCAGTCTTTGGCGTGGAGAAGGAAATCGAATTCCAGCGCGATGAAACCTGCTCACGTTGTAACGGCAGCGGCGCGGAGCCTGGCACGACTCCCATCAAGTGTTCGACGTGTAACGGGCAGGGCGAAGTGCGCCAAGTGCGCCAGACCTTTTTGGGTCAGATGGTGCAGACGGCGGCTTGCCCCGCGTGTAACGGTCGCGGCGAGACGATTGCCTCGCCATGCAAGACCTGTCGCGCCTCGGGCTTGGAGCGCAAGACCGTCAAGAAGAAAGTGCAAATCCCCGGCGGCGTGGACGTTGGCACGCAGATTCGCTTATCGGGCGAGGGCAACCCCGGCACGTATGGCGGACCGAATGGCAGTCTATTTTTGGCGCTGGACGTACGCCCTCATCAATTCTTCAAGCGCCGCGAGCAGGATATTTTGCTCAACCTTGATATCAATGTTGCGCAAGCCGTGTTGGGCGCGGAAATCCAAGTCCCAACTTTGGATGGCGATGAGAAATTGCATATCCCCGCTGGCACACAGCCCGGAAAGATTTTCCATCTCAAAGGCAAAGGCGTGCCGCATGTGCGGAATAAGAATCAACGCGGCGAGCAGATGGTGATGGTGAATGTTGCCATCCCGTCCAAGTTGACCAAGGAACAGCGCGAGTTGTTCGAGAAACTTGCCGAGAGTTTGGGAACATCGGTCAAGCCGCAGGAGAAGGGGTTTTTGGATTGGCTGAATGATGCGTTTGGGGGGTAGGGCGTGATTCGTGGGGCGTAGTGCGTAACGAGTGGATGAAAGTCCGCTCGTTTGCTTTTACGGAGTATCGCATAATTTGCTAACAGAAATTCAGGTTTTTTACTTGCAATGTTCGTATCATCTCAAAAAATAGGGAAACGTCCCGAAGGTTTGAGCGATTAACCAGATTTTCGATGAAACCTTCGGGACGGTGTGTCTTCAACCCCGAAATATCGAGAAGATACCAATGTTCAACAAAAAATTTAGTAATTTATGAGACAAGCGATATAATCTCTAAAACTTATGACAAAAACTCTCTTGCGAATCTGGCGCACCTTGCCGATCTGGGTGCATTTCCTCGCGGCGAAGATGGTGCGCGCCAAGTTCCGCGCCGCTGTTGCCGCGTTGATTTTCAACGAGCGCGGACAAATCCTGCTCTTCAAGCATACCTACCGAAAATGGCAATGGGGGATTCCCGCTGGTAGTTTGGAATATCACGAGCAGCCCGCAGACGCCATTGTCCGCGAGTTTCGGGAAGAGACGAGTATGCAGATTGAGATTGAGAAACTACTGACGACTGTCAGCGCGAAGGAAGACCATCACATCACGATGGTGTATTTGTGTAAAATTGTTGGCGGCGAATTCAAAGAGTCGAATGAAGTTTCAGAGATGAAATACTTTGATATAAATGATTTGCCTCAAATGTTGTTTGACGAGAAAAATCTTATCAGACAAGTCGCAAGCGGAAAACTGCGATAATGTCATTCTGAGCGAAACGAAGAATCTCGTACTGTCATAGAGACCCTTCGCTATTGCTCAGGGTGACAAATTACTCACCATGACAAACATTCTCCTCGTCGGTATCGGCGGCTTTCTCGGCTCGGTCTCGCGCTATCTCGCCAGCGGATACGTCCAGCAGATTTCCAAAAGCGCGGACTTTCCCTATGGCACATTGGCGGTCAACGTGCTTGGCTGCTTTATCATTGGCTTCCTTTCACAACTTGCCGAGAATCGCGGTTTGTTCACAGGCGAGTCGCGTTTGTTTGCGGTCACTGGTTTTCTCGGCGGCTTCACGACCTTTTCCTCTTTTGGAAATGAAACCCTCAACCTTGCGCGTGACAGCCAGATGATGAACGCGCTGGCGAACATCGGCGCAAATGTGATGATTGGTTTATTTGCCGTTTGGCTTGGTCGCGCCGTTGCGTATTTGATTTGGAAATAAAATATGTTCCAGATGGCATCGGCGTTAAGGAGATAACATGCACCTACCCGAAGAAGGCTCGCTGTTACGAATATTTATAGGCGAAGCGGATAAGACCGAAGGCAAGCCGCTCTATGAATGGATTGTACTCAAAGCCCGCGAGCAGGGACTCGCTGGCGCGACTGTCCTGCGCGGCATGATGGGTTTCGGCGCGAATACGCGCGTCATTCATACTTTCAAGATTGAGCGCCTTTCTGAAGATATGCCCATCATCGTCGAGATTGTGGATGTCAAAGAAAAACTTGAGGCATTTCTGGATTTGATAGACCCGCACATTAAAGCGGGCATGGTCACACTCGAAAAAGCGGAAATCAAATTTTACCGCGCTGAAAAGAAATAATTTACGGAGTGCAAAATCTCCTGATTTTGCACCAAAGTCAGGAGACTTTGGAATCCATTAAACCATTGGAGAAAATATGAATTGGCTTGAAGTTTCAGTAACTGTGGATGGCGAACTCGCCGAATCCGTAGCGGATGTTTTCGCGCGTTTCGCGCCCAACGGCGTGATGACCGAGCAGGGGATTGGGTTTCTAAACGATGAGGATTTAGGCACGGCGGCGGGTCCCATCACTGTCCGCGCGTATTTGGAGGTCAATGACCAACTCGAAGAGACGCGGCAAAAATTGGAAGAGTCGCTTTTCTACTTGGGGATGATTCAGCCCGTGCCGACTCCCGCTTACAAACAAATTGCAGATCAAAATTGGATGGAAGCGTGGAAACAACACTACAAGCCGATTCTCATTGGCAAGGGATTGTTGATTCTGCCCGCGTGGCTGGAATCTCCAGACCCAAAGCGCATTGCTATCAAAATTGACCCCGGCATGGCGTTTGGTACTGGTACACATCCCACCACGCAGTTGTGTTTGGAGTTGATGGAGGTGGCGCAATCCGTGGTGCGTGGTGCGTGTTGCGTGATTGATGTAGGATGTGGTTCAGGAATTCTCTCCATTGCTGCGTTGAAACTTGGCGCGGAAAAAGTTTTGGGCGTGGATATTGATATTGAGTCCGTAAAAAATTCGCGTGAAAACGCAGATTTGAACGAAATTGGCGATGAGTTGATTTTGGGGCAAGGCTCGGTTTCAGAAGTTTTGAGCGGCTCGTGGGAGTTCAAATCCGCGCCGCTGGTGGTGGCGAATATCCTCGCGCCCGTGTTGATTCGCTTGTTCGACACAGGTCTCGCGGATTTAATCGCCCCGCGCGGAGAAATCATCCTGAGCGGAATTCTCGACCATCAGGCGGAGTCTGTCATTGCGGCAGGGGAGGCGAAAGGTCTGAAACTCAACGATAAACGGCAGATGAACGATTGGGTCGCGCTCAAAATGTCGCGTGAATAAAAAAATTTATGCGCCATCTCGATATTGCGCCCGACTTGTTTCCAAATCTTTTATCTGATATTGCAGCGCAGGCTGCCAGATTGAATATGCCTTGCTACCTTGTCGGCGGATTTGTGCGCGACTTGCTTTTAAAAACAAGCGTTAATGATTTCGATGTTGTTGTGGTCGGCGACGCGATTCGATTGGGGAATGCGCTGGTTGGCGAATATGGCGGCAAACTTACCGCGCATCATAAATTTCACACCGCTGTTTGGCAGCCTTCCAACGCGCTTGAATCTTTTGACTTAATCACCGCGCGTTCCGAAACTTACCATCACCCCGGCGCATTGCCTACGGTCAAGCCATCGAGTATCGAGGACGACTTGCGCCGCCGCGATTTCACTGTCAATGCAATGGCTGTGCGTTTGGACGGTGAATATTTTGGCGCATTGTTGGATCCGCTTGGCGGGGAGCATGACCTCGCGCAAGGCGTCATCCGCGTTTTACATTCGCGCTCGTTTGTGGATGACCCCACGCGCATCTTTCGCGCTGCCCGATATGAACAGCGATACGGATTTCATCTTGCGCCAGAAACGCGCGCGCTGGTCAATCAAGAATCTTTGGGAACGCTTTCCACGTTGAGCGGCGAAAGGCTTCGCCATGAGTTCGATTTGATTTTCGAGGAAGAAAAAGCCGCGCGGATGTTATCGCGTTTGCGTGAGTTCGGCGTTCTCGATATGTTTCACCTGCCTGAATTCAATGAGGCATGTTTACCCTTGCTTGAAGATAAACCAGCGCCTGAATTTGGCATTCCTGAAAATCGTATTCTGTTTGGCTATTTATTTTGGCTGATGAATTTGCAAACAGATTCCATTGCATCTATCGCCCGACGGCTCGATTTCGATGCGGAATTAAAAATGGCGGCGCTGGCGGCTGCCCACTTAAAAATGGACTTGTCCGCGCTGAAAATATCCAAACCTAGCGCATGGACATTTTATCTTGAAAAATTTCCATTAACCTCCGTGTACGCGCTGTGGCTTGCGACGAAAGAGTCCGCGCTGGGGAGTTTCCTAGTACAATGGCGGCATATAAAACCCGCTGTCACAGGAAATGATTTGAAGGCGCGCGGCATTCCCGCAGGTCCGCGTTATAAGGAAATTCTGACCCAACTCCGCGCCGCGTGGCTGGATGGGGAAGTGAAAAATTTGGAAGAAGAAAAGGAATTGTTGATTGCATTGCTATGAACCTCCAACCCTATCTTGATTTTGCTACTTCGCTTGCATATCGCGCGGGCATGATTACATTAGGTTATTACAACATCGGCATTGACGTCAAAATGAAAGAAGGCAATGACCCTGTCACCGCCGCTGACCATGAAGCGGAAAAATACATCCGCGCGGAAATCGAGCGCGCGTATCCGGGTCATGCAATTGTCGGTGAAGAATTTGGCGCCAGCGCCGGCAATGGCAGCGCGTTCCGTTGGACGATTGACCCCATTGATGGAACAAAATCTTTTGTGCGCGGCGTGCCTTTATACGGCGTGTTGATTGGTTTGGAAATCGAAGGCGTGATTCGCGTTGGCGCGGCTTTTTATCCCCCGTTGAATGAGATGTTGTGCGCGGCTGATGGCTTGGGATGTTGGTGGAACAGCCGCCGCGCGCATGTTTCGGATGTGGATGACCTTTCACGCGCGTGCGTCACCACCTCTGATTTTGAACGGCTTGGCGAAAAAGACCCAACGCTCGTGCAGCGTTTTGCAAAACGAAAAGCCCTGCTGCGGACATGGGGCGACGCGTACGGTTATGCCCTTGTCGCCACCGGGCGCGCGGAAGTATGTATTGACCCCTTCCTTGATTTGTGGGATTATGGTCCCTACCCGGTCATCATGCGCGAGGCAGGCGGTTACTTTGGGACGTGGCTTGGCAGCGAAGGTCACACCCCGGGTGACGCGCTGGCATGTAACGCGGCGATTAAGTCGCAGGTCATCGAAGTCATGCGCGGCGCGTAATTTTTTGAACCATGTTATCTATTGAGGAATGGGCGCGAACATTTCATAGAGCGCGCTTCCGCTTTTTCCCTGAGCCTCATCTTTATATTTTTGAATGGGGATGCGCACAACAACGCGTTCTGCGTCGTTGTCCTCGAACCAAAATTCCACAAACCCCTCATTACCCTTGATTGTTTCACGCGGGATTTTCAACACCAGCGACATAATTTGAGCCGCCCAATTTCCCATATCTTCTTGCTTGGTCAGGTCATCCACCGGGAGCGAGATATAAAAATCCGTTTCCATAACATGAAAGTCCGCGTGACCATCCGCGTAGACACAGTTTTCGCCGTACAGACTCGCGCGCGCGGATGCCTGGGGATTTATCTCGCTCACCGCCGCAGAAATTGTTTCTGTCAATTCGGGCGCGTCTTGAGATGCCCACATATAAGAGCAGCCTGCGTAGGTTGGGGTGGGGGAAGCCGCACTTGGGCTTTCGACGGGCGCGGTTCCATTTTGCAAGGTGAGCAACCCCGCCGCCGCCGCAAGTATCGCGGGAATGACCCAATTTTTTTTAAATTTCATGTCTTAAAAAATTACTTCAAAATATCCGCAGCGGCGGCAGACATCAGCCCCGCGCCGGTGATTAAAGCCTGCTCATCGAAATCGAATTTGGGATGATGATGCCCATAGTCGAGATGTTTTTCTTGATTTGCCGAGCCGATAAAGAAGTAACAGCCCGCCACTTTTTCCTGCATGAAAGCCATATCCTCCGCGCCCATGGTGAGGTAGGGGGTGGAATCATGATTCAGCGCGGGCAGCAACCGCCGCGCGGTTTCCTGCACTTTCGCGGTGACCTGTTCCGCGTTGATGAGCGGGGGCGTGATTCGTTTTACGTTGATATCTGCCGCGCATCCCATTGCGGACGCGACTCCGCCGACAAGTTCCTCGAAGCGCTTCACAACTTTTTCGCGCACATTGGGGTCAAACGTGCGAATGGTTCCTTGCAAGGTCGCCTCCTGCGGAATGACGTTGAATGTCGTACCGCTGTTGATGACCGTAAAACTGACGACCGCTGTTTCCAGCGGGGCGACATTGCGCGAGACAATGCTCTGCGCCGCTGAAACGATTTGCGCCGCGCATAAGATTGGGTCAACGGTGGTGTGCGGCATTGCGCCATGTCCGCCCTTGCCGGTGATTTTGACGCTGAACTCATCCGCGCCTGCCATGACTGGACCTTGGGCAACGTGTACCCAGCCAAGCGGTTTATCGTTCCACAGGTGCAGCGAGAGGGTCATATCCACTTTGGGATTTTCCAGCACGCCGTCGCGCATCATCATTTCCGCGCCGCCGACTTCTTCGCCGTTCAATCCTTCTTCAGATGGCTGAAAGCAAAATTTGATGCTGCCCGCCAATTCGTTTTTATGCGCGTTGAGAATTTTGGCAACGGTCAAACCGATTGCGGTGTGACCGTCGTGTCCGCAGGCGTGCATGACCCCGCTGTTTTGCGAGGCATACTCCGCGCCGGTGTCTTCAGTGATGGGCAGCGCGTCCATGTCAAAGCGCAGCAGCAGCGTGGGACCGGGCTTTGCGCCTTCGAGCAAGCCGACCACGCCGGTTTTTCCCACGCCTTTGGTGACTTCGATGCCGAGCGCTTCCAGTTCTTTTGCGACAATGCCGCCGGTGCGCGCTTCATGAAATCCCAATTCGGGATGCGCGTGAAAATCACGCCGCATGGATTTTGCGTATGTAAATAATTCTTCTGCTTCTTTAAGAAAATTCATCATCTTAACCTTTGACCTTCAACCTATAACCTTTAACCTACCCATACCTCACCACGCGAAATTTTTCCTCAAATCTTGGGGCTTCGTCTGTGCTGTCTTCGGTTCGGCGTGATTTCATGCGTTCGATGAGTTTTTCAACATCCTGCACTTGCGTTTTATGTTCGAGGATGGCTTTCATTTTTATCTCCCAAAATTCGGTCACATCAATTGTGACATTGGGCTGGTTGGTCAGCGAACACCAGACTTCCTTTGGCATGTGCGGTTGAAATCCCTCCGCGAGCAATTCGGGAAAGTATGCGACATTGTTTGCCGCCGGGAAAACCGCGTCGAGCGTTGCCTGTCCGCAGGCGCGGTGGTCGGGATGGTTGATGCCATACATGGCGAAGAGATTCTGCGGGTCGCAGGTGACGAGGATGTCGGGCGTTTCGCGGCGGATGACGCGGACGAGGTCGCGGCGCAGATTTAAATCCGCGACGACGTATCCATCTTCGCGGTCGAGGAAATGCACCGCGCGCGCGCCGATTACTCGCGCGGCGTTGTTTTGTTCCACGCGCCGAATCGCGCATAATTTTTCAGGCGTCATCCCCGGTGATGTCGCGGGATTGAAGCCCTTATCGCCGCAGGTTAAAAGCGCGTAGGTGATTTGATGTCCCGCGCGCGCCCAACGCGCCAGCGTCGCGCCGCAAAAAAATTCCGGGTCGTCTGGGTGTGCCAGAACGACCAGGATTTTTTTTGTTTCCTGCCAGTTTTCAGGTTGAAGCGTCATGATTGTGGGATTTTATTTTTTGTTGTTTTTTGCGGGTTTTCCGCATGTGCATTCACCGCCATCGTGCTTATCACACGGCGCTTGTGATTTGCGGCGCAGGGTTTCGAGCTCGTCCCAGGGTTGAATTTCTTCGCGCGTGAAGGTGAATTGCTGCGGGCGTTCGTTGGGCGTTTCGATCAGCACGACCACCTTGTCGCTCATGGGGATGAGGTCAATGACTTTGCCTTCGCCTTTGGGCGTGACCACGCGCTTGTT
>DZBA01000119.1:0-4359 GCA_022729775.1 Anaerolinea thermophila
GTCATAGCGTGGAACTTTTCAAGGCTTTTTGCGTACACTATAATACACACAAAAATATTACGCCTGCGCCTGTTTTTTTTGTTATGATATGCGGTAACTCATGTCCACTACACCTGCCACCACCCACGAAACCTCGCTAAAAAATAGACCGTCCTTGAGATGGGGGCTTCTGTCCATTTGGGCAATTGTGTCGTTGTACACGTTGGGGGTGTTGGTGTCTGTGCTTTCTCCGCAGTACACAAATTTTGCCAATTCCAGCCTGACACAAACCATTTTTGAAATCCCCGCGCTGATTCAAAACATTCTGCAATACAGCGTTGACCTGTTGATTATCATCGGCTTTGCAATCACCGCCGGTCTATTGATAGTCAACCGTTCGGATGATTGGTTTGCAATTTTCATTTCCATGTTCCTGATTGTCTTTGGCGCGCGCATTACGAACCTTGTCAATACAATTGCCATCACGCCCGGTTATGAAACGCTGGGCGGGGCGATTCTTGCGATGGGCGATATTGGCATTGTTCTTTTTCTCATGCTCTTCCCGGATGGGACGTTTGTTCCGCGCTGGCTAAAATACCTCGTCCCATTTTTAGTTATCACCGTAACAAGCATTTACCTTTTCCCTTCCCTGCCAACTTTTTGGGTCACAATTGGGGATAGCCTGTATGTGTTCATCATGCTGTTCTGGTACGTTCTTGGCAGCCTGGTGCTTTCTTATCGCTATCGTTACTCCACCCTTGCGCAAAGACAACAAATGCGCTGGGTTTCCATTGGCACGCTGGGACCTTTGCTTTGGTTTGTGCTTTTCGTGGTCGCGCCGTCATTTATTCCCATCCTTTCATCTTCCACTTTTATCGCTGCGGCTTTCATCCTCATCTCGCGCGTCTTTAGCATCTTCTTATTTTTGCTGCTTCCATTTTCGATTACCATTTCCATTGTCCGCAGTAAATTATTCGATATTGACCTCATCATCAACCGCTCCATTGTGTATGGCGTCCTCACCGTTGGGCTGGGATTAACCTTCGCGCTTTTGTTTGCGCTGGTCTCATTGATTGCAAATTTCATCCAGCAAAATGACCAGTCTTTTTTCGTTGCGACTGTTTTTGCGGTGGCGGCAGGCGCGCTCTTTCAACCCATGCGGAAAAAACTTCAACGCTTTGTGGACCGCGCCATTTATCACATCCAAATCGAATACGATAAAACACCTGTTGAAGCGCGTGGCACCTCGCAGACCATCATCACCGGCACAACGCTTTCCTCTTATCATGAATTGAAAATGATCGGGCGCGGCGGCATGGCGGAAGTGTACCGCGCGGAATCCCCCACCAATCACAAACCCGTCGCGATTAAAGTCCTGCGCGCATCCCTCGCGGGTGAGGAACAGTTCCGCAAACGCTTCATGCGCGAGGCGGAAGTCGTCGCGGGGCTGGAACATCCCAACATCGTGCGCGTGCTGGATTATGGTCATGAGAACGACGCTTATTACATCGTCATGGAATTGCTTTCGGGACCGGATGTCAGCGCTTTGTTGAAAGAAGAAAAGCGTCTTCCGCTTTCGCGCGCGGTGGATATGCTGCGCGGAATTTCTGACGCGCTCGACTACGCCCACCAAAACGGACTCGTTCACCGCGACATCAAGCCGTCGAACATCATGCTCGATTCATTTACAAATCCCCCGCGCGTGGTGTTGACCGATTTTGGCATTGCAAAAATTTCTGACGCGCACACCAAAATCACCAACACGGGCATGGTCGGCACGTTCGACTACATCGCCCCCGAACAGATTCAAGCCTCTGCGGAAGTGGACGGGCGCGCCGATGTGTACGCGCTCGGCGTGATGACCTACCAAATGTTGACCGGGCAACTTCCCTTCCAACGTCCCAACACGGGCGCGTTGTTGTTGGCGCACCTCAATTCCCCCGCGCCTGACGCGCGTGAAATCACGCAGGAACTCCCGCGCCATGCCGCGCGCGCCATTCAAAAGGCGATGGCAAAAGAACCGCAGGATAGGTTTAGAACAGCGGGAGAATTCATAGCGCAGCTGTCTGCGTAATGTTTTTTTTACCTAAAACAAGGAGTGGTAATCCTTGTTTTTTGACAAATTCAAGGAGTACCGCTCCTTGAATTTACCCATTCCACTCGATGTCAAAGGTCGAAGCCTCCAGCGCGCTGATGTGATGTCGGCGCGCGATTTTCAAATACGAAAGAATGCTTCGGAATTGCAGCAGAAACGGCGCGGGGTCGGTAAAGTTCAAGATAACGTCGCTGCTGGTGAAAAATGCCTTTAACCATTCCAAAATATTCCAGTTTCGCAAAGCGGTAGGCAAACCATAAACCAGCATCGCGGATGAAAGCATATAGGAATGATTATCCAGCGGCGTAATACATTCCATGTCAGGATTCAAAAACGCTTCGACAAACTGCGGGTGTGACGCAAGCAAATGCGCGCCGCTGGTCGCGCGTGGGTTACATTCCAGCACAAAGATTTCTTTATCAGGGGATTGAATAAAATCAAAAGCAATCTGCCCTGTGAAGTGGTTTTTCTCGACGAACAACCTGACCCACTCGAATATTTCAGGATGGTGAATGGGTTGAAAAACAATCGTCGCGCCTTGTCCTGCGGTGAACGTGGCTGGGTATGCCGCGTGCGCGGTGATTTTCCCGTGATGACATACGCTGTACGTGCAAATTTGCGCCCCCGCAATATAATCCTGCGCCACCCAAAGCGGAGCGCGCTTCAAAGCCGCCAGCGCTTCTTTCAATTTGGGCAGGATCATTACGCGCGTGGCAAAGCGCGAATAAACGGGCTTGATAACAACTTCGCGCCAATATGAAAATGCCTGCAACATATCGCCAATGGTGGCGACCAGCACCGTCTCTGGGACGGGCAAACCGTTTTCATGGGCATTGACCATAAAATCCCACTTGTTATGGAATTCATTTAACTTTTCGATTGGCTCGACGAACACCTGGCAAGGCAGGTTATCCTTCCACATTGAAAGGTAGAAGACTTCCTCGCAGGTTGGAATGACCAAATCTATTTCATGTTCGAGGATGATTTCGCTTAACGCGCGAATGAACTCATCCGTTTGTTGTCGCGGGGGCGGGACGATGAAATTCTGTGCGACAACCCTGCTCGGCTGTGACAAATGTCCGCGCAAACTTTCCGCCATGAAGACGGTATGTCCCGCGCGGTGAAATGCGCGGGCAAGGTCAAGCGTTACGGGCGCGCGCCCGCCAGTGAAGAGGATGTTCATTAATACGTCAGCACCAGACCGCCAATGGACAAACCCGCGCCTGTGCCGACGAGCAGGACTTTATTTCCGCGTTGGATTCTTCCGTCGCGCGCGCCTTGATATAACGTGAGAGGGATCGAAGCCGCGACGCAGTTCCCCAGCGTTTCGATGGTCTTGATAATTTTTTCATCCTTCCAGCCAAAGCGAGATAACATCATCAGTCCAACTTTGCTGGCTTGGTGCGGAACAATCACGTCAATATCCACCATGCTTTTTGAAAGCCCCGGATACAATTCTTCCAAAAATTCAGGCGCAATTCCGCGCGCCATGCGCAACACGGCAGGACCATCCATGTGGAAGAAATCATCTTCGGGGTTGTGATTTTCAAAGCGCGGATGAAATCTCGAGCCGCCGCCCATGATGGTGGTGAGATATGCGCCATCGCCGTAGGTTTTGAAATGCGCGTGATGAATCTTGGAACTTTCATTTTCTGCCGCGCGAGTGACCACCACCGCCGCAGCCGCGTCACCCACCAGCGAAGCGGACTCTGGCTCTTTGGGGTTGATTCCACATGAGCCAATGTCACAACTTGTAATGAGAATATTTTTATATCGTCCTGTTTGCAGGAAATTCGCGGCGACATCCATGCCCGCGACGAAACTCAAGCAAGTGGTGTGGACGGTCATGGCGGGGATGCCCGAAGCGCCAAGTCCCAATTGTCTTTGCACCAAAGAACCCGTATCAGGAATTGCCTGCTCACCCGTCCCCGAAGCGTTGATAATCAAATCCAGTTGATTGGGTTTTAACTTCGCTTCATCCAGCGCTTCACGCGCCGCTTCTGCGGACATGAACGAGGATGTCTCGTCTCCCGTTACCCACCTGCGCTCGCGGACTCCGTTGCGATGTTCCACCCAACCTGCGGGAAGATTACAAATTTTTTCGAGTTCCGAACTGGGGACAATGCGCTTCGGTAAATATCGTCCCAAACCAATAATTTTGAGGGGAAAGTTGACGTGCATGGAGTCTCCTAATCGAATTGCGGAGTCCAGAAGTTCTACTTCTGGGAAAGTTCTACTTCTGGGAAAGTTCTACTTTTGGAGAAGTTCTACTTTTGGAGAAGTTC
>DZBA01000119.1:4459-9202 GCA_022729775.1 Anaerolinea thermophila
AAGTTCTACTTTTGGAGAAGTTCTACTTTTGGAGAAGTTCCGCAAGTAGAACTTGCGGAGTCCGCTTAAAAATTATTTCTCTCAAACACAGGAATTGCCATCTCGCCGATTTTCTTTATCAACTTCCACGGCGTTTGTCTGTGACGCGGCAGGTGTTTGGTGAATACAGCATTATATTCAATAACTCGCTGCGCGCCGCGATTCATTTTGAAGTGACCCACGCCACCGCTGGCATGGACGGTCAGACCGAGTTTCTTTCCATCTTCCAATGTGACCGCGGTCAGGTGACGATATAGCGCGGCGTCTTGCGGGAGTGATGTGTCATAGCCAAATAACGGCTGGGTCATCGCGCCGTTGCGGATAAAGTATCCCATGATGGCGTTCATCTTTCCGTCTTTGCGCAGCGCGCGAAGATGCAAAATCTTTTCATCGCGGGCGAGGCGTAAAAAGTCTACGGTGAACTGTGGATTGTAATACGAATATTTTTGCAGGTAGAGCATGTTATATAACTGTACGGCGCGTTCCAATTCATCATCGCGGATTTCTTCGCTGCGGACATGACCGTTGCGTTTGATGAGCCGCGCGTCCTCTTTGAATTGGCGAGTCTTGAATGTCTCTTCGGGGTTCATGAACCATACCTGCCTGCTGAGGACGAGGTCATATCCGCGCTTGTGTAATGCTTCGAGGATGTGTGGATTCCGCGCATCATCCAGCGAGCGGAAAACAATTGCCCTGTCGGGAAACCACGCGGGCAGTTCATCGCATAAAGAATCAACTTGCGCAGAATCAATCTTCGGGTAAAGATTTGTCGAGAGCAGCCAGTTATTCACATACGCCACTTTATCCAACTTGGCGCGGTGAAAATACCACGCGATGGGATGCATAACAAGTTTGATGAAAAACTCCGCGAGCGGGTTGTGCAGGTGCTTGACTTCTTCAAATCCGCCGTAAGAAACATAATGGCTGTACGGCGAAACGGTGTATGAGTTATCGCGGTGAAAATCAGATGTGGTGATGGGGAGAAGTGTCTCGCCAATTTGGGCAATCATCAACTGCGTGTTGTGAATGTTGGCGATGTATTTTTCCGCGCCGTCGAGCATCAGCGGCAGGAGATAGCGGCGCGCGTAATCGCCATCTTCGGTTTGTGGAAATTCGAGTGCGTGAATGTTCTCGCGGGTGTAGAGCATTGGAATGAAGAATGCAGAATATTGAATGCAGAATTATAAGAGCGCGCGGATTGTTTCTTCGCAGTGAGAGGGGACGATGATAGTTTTGGGATGCGTCAGGTGGTGGGTATGCAAGTCGCTTAATGTGCCGCGATAGGTTTCAGGTTCGGGAAATAATAAATTGGTAATTGGGTGCGGTGGACGATTTTCGACAATAGATTGCTTGAGCCACGCGGCGTCGGCGACGAGGAAAAATAATTTGCCGCTTTCGTCGCGGACGAAGAGTCCCATTTGACCATGCGCGTGACCGGGCAATTCAACGCCGATGATGGATTCATCGCCAAGCAAGTCGTAGCCTGTTTTGAAGGGCGCGTATTCTTCGGATAGAAAAATCGGCGCGGACATGTTCACGGTCTGCGAACGCGAATCAAAGTCAGCGGGAATCAATCCGCGCAAAAAGGCGTGACGCACATCTTCAAGCGGCGTCTGATTCCGCAGCGTAGAAAAAGCATGGGGCATGTAAACAAATCGCGCGCGCGGAAAGTCTCCCAGCGCGGTGATGTGATCCGCGTGGAAGTGGGAAATAAAAATGTGGGAAATATCGGAAGGTTTCAGGTTGAAAGTTGAAAGTTGATTGACGGCAAGTTCTTCTTCGCGCAGCGTGACAGGTGTAACCCAACGATAAAACCGCGCGGGGATTTTTTTTGTCTCGTCGAAAAAACGATGGGAATAGCCAGTATCGAACAACATCGCGCCAAAACGCGGATGTCGAATCAGCGCGAACATGGCAGGAAAATGAATCTTGCGCCAGCGTCCGCCATGAATGGCGATGTGTTCGGGCGCGGTGCAGTACCCCGCGTGGAGGATGTTGATTTTCATTCGGTTAGGTTCGCTCAGTCCATGCGGGGTTGGCGTATTTCTCTTTGACCAATTCGCCCGCGCGCGCGGATTCAGACGCGGATAATTCTCCGCGCTCGAAGGTGATTCCCAACTGCGTCTCGAATCCTTTGATGAAAGATTCCGCCGCTTCTTCCCATGTGACTTGTTTTCCCAAAATGGATTCTACATTCGTGGCACGGGCGAGTAATCTCTGCGCGGCGATTTCCCTTCTGGATTCATCTTCAAAGACCAGCGCGTCGCAGATGCGGGTTAAGTCGCCTATCAACGGCAGTGAGCCGTGTTGCAGCACGCCTTCTTTTTTTCGCGCCTGCGCCGAGCCGATGAGTTTCTTCTCATTCACGGTGATTTCATACGTGGATGGAACTTCAAAGCAGACAGGATTTATGTAGGTCACGCTTGAAGCGTGACTGGATGGGTTTCGAAGCGTCATGCTGGAAGCATGACCTACATCTTCCTTCATCTCGACAGGCAATCCTAAGTTGCGCATCGCAAACATCAACGCCTGCGCGATGCGGTTGTAGGATTCCAAAACGCCGCCGACCAATACGGGATTATCTTCGCCCCCTGTCACGGAATACGTCAATTCGTCGGTGTGCAAAATTGCCCTTCCCCCCGTTAATCTACGCACCACGTCCCAGCCTTTAGAGCGCAATCGCGCAACATCTACATCTTTAAAAGATTGCGCGTGTCCCAGTGAAAGGCATGGGGGATTCCATGAATATAACCGCAGGGTCGGTTTTGCTTCGCCGCGATGGATATGCTCAAGGATGGATTCATCCACCGCCATATTCCACGCGCCAGTTGAGGGGGGAGTGTGTAAGAGTCGCCAGTTCATAATAAGTTTCCTAGTCATTGCGAGACGGCGCTTTTCCGTCGAAGCAATCTCCACGTACAAGGAGACTGCTCACCTGCACTGCACGCTTCGCGGCAGCGCGGTGCAAGTGTCGTTCCTCGCAGTGACATTGGCAATAGTCTATCACAGAGTATAATTCGCCCATGCCCATTTTAGATTCACACACATTGGATTTTTTCACCCGCAGCCCCGAACAGACGCGGCGGATTGGAATGCGTCTCGGCGGTCAGATCAAATCTGGCGACGTGATTTGCTTGCAGGGCGATCTTGGCGCGGGCAAGACCACCTTCACGCAGGGAATCGCGCAAGGTTGGGGTTCGATTGATTCGGTTTCAAGCCCCACCTTTGTTTTGGTCAACATGTATCGCCGCGCAAACGGCGGGCAGCTATTTCACCTCGACGCCTACCGCCTCGACTCCATCCCCGAAGCGGAGGAACTCGATTTTGAGTCCATGCTTGAAGAAGGCGCGATGATTATCGAATGGCCCGAACGGCTGGGGAATTTAATCCCCGAAGAACGTTTGCATATTCAACTGGAACATATCTCCGAAGAACACCGCCAGATGAGAATCCACGCGCGCGGCAAACGTTATGATGAATTGTTGGAACTGGTGCGCCAGTCCATGTTTGGAGCATGAATGTTACTCGCCATTGACACATCCACCGCGCAAGTTGGTTTGGCTTTATATGACGGGAATCAAATTCTCGGAGAGATGACGTGGACGACCAGCCGTCACCACACAACGGAATTATCGCCCGCGCTGATGGGACTCATTGTGCGTTCCGGCTCGACGATGGAATCGGTCAGTGCGCTCGGCGTTGCCATCGGTCCCGGTTCTTTTACCTCGCTCCGAGTTGGACTCGCGCTCGCAAAGGGACTCGCGCTTGCGCGTCACATTCCCATCATTGGAATTCCCACGTTGGATATCATCGCCGCCGCGCAGCCGCTGGGAAATTATCCGCTTATCGCGGTCATTCAAGCGGGACGAAAAAGAGTCGCGCTTGGCGAGTATGAAAATGTCGGGGGGCGCTGGCAGTTCAAAGGTCAAATTCGCGGCGCGACGGTGGACGAGTTGGCGGATTCTATCGAAGTGACGACGTATATCGCGGGCGAGTTATCCACCGATGACAGGCATAAACTCTCGCGGAAAAAGTCGCATGTGATTCTCGCCTCGCCGCTCAACAGCGTCCGCAGACCTTCCGTCCTCGCGGATTTGGCTTGGGCGCGTTTTCAAAACAACGACGTGGATAACGCCGCTTCGCTTGCGCCGATTTATCTGCACGTCGAAGGCACGCCGATTTTGTAACGCGATATTCATATCGCGCGATATAAATATCGCGTTACATCATGAACTACATCATTCGTAAAATGGCAGTCGAGGATTTGGAGCAGGTCGTAGCAATTGACCAGACTTCTTTTTCCCTGCCCTGGCCCCCCCGCTCGTTTTATTTTGAAGTGACGAATAATCCCGCCTCGCGCTGTTGGGTCGCGGACGCGGATGGAAAAATTATTGCGATGGTCGTGGCGTGGTTCATCGTGGATGAGATTCACATTGCGACGATTGCGACCCATTCCGATTTTCGCAAGCAGGGTGTCGGCGCGGATTTGCTGGCGCACACCTTGCAGTTTGCAAAAGAAGAAGGCGCGGTCACTTCATTTTTGGAAGTGCGCGAGAGCAACGAATCCGCGTTGAAAATGTATCTCAAATTCGGTTACGTGGAAACGGGTCGCCGCGAAAGGTATTACGCCGATAACGGCGAAGACGCGATTTTGATGACAAAAACTTTTTAAACACAAAAACCTTTGGACACGGATTACGCGGA
>DZBA01000120.1 GCA_022729775.1 Anaerolinea thermophila
CCCGCGATCTCGGCCTTGACAGGGCCGCATGTTAGGCCGCTACACCACGGGACCATCTAACAAGCGGGCGTGAGTTTACCATGAGGGTATGAAGGTGTCAATATGTTAATGGAATTTCGTTTCTCAAAATCTAAACCCAATTTTAAATCGCCTTGTCGCGCGACTTTCTATTTTGCAAAGTAGAAATTGTCAAACTTGACACATTGAATGCCATGTTCTAAAATAGATGGATGTACGCGCCTAGTCAACTAGGTATTATGTTCACATCATCATCCCCTCAGGAGGGCTGGTTTGTCTAAAAATCGTACGCAACAAATGGTTGATCGTCTGCGCGAGCTACAGGCATCCTCACCTGACATTGAAGCTTCGGCTGTTGTCAGTGTGGATGGCTTGAGTATCGCGTCTGCTCTTCCGCAAGGCGTGGAAGAAGATCGTGTTTCAGCGATGTCTGCTGCCATGTTGTCTTTGGGCGAGCGCATTGCTAGTGAATTGGGACGCGGTTCCCTTGAACAGGTTTACATCAAGGGCGTCAAAGGGTATGTCGTTTTGATGTCGGTTGGTGAAGAGGCTGTTCTTACCGCGCTGGCACGCGAACAAGCCAAACTTGGTTTGATCTTCCTTGACATGCGTCGCGCCACTGAAGACCTGGCGAAGTTGATCTAGTGGAGTTGTTATGAGTCCCATTCCAAAAAGCAATCTATACTATCCCAATAAGTTTGGCATGATCATCATCAAATCCCTCGAAGAGGTGATGGGCAAAAATGGTTTGAACGCAATTCTCAACCTTGCAGGTTTAAATCATTACATCGAAAATTACCCCCCCGATAACCTCGACAAGGGTTTTGATTTTTCGGAACTTTCTTCGCTTGGCGTCGCGCTGGAAGAAATGTATGGTCCGCGCGGCGGACGCGGCTTGATGTTGCGCGCTGGACGCGCCACATTTGCCGACGCGCTCAGAAATTTCGGCGCATTGGCTGGCGCGGCAGATTTGGCTTTCGTCGTCCTCCCGCTTCAATCCAAACTTCGCATCGGCTTGCCCGCCTTTGCAAAAATATTCACCCAATTGAGCGACCAAGACACGGTTGTCGAAGAAAAAGACACCGAATGGGTATGGACAATCAATAAATGTCCATGCTGCTGGGGACGCACCGGCGCCGACAAGCCCGTTTGTTATATTTCGACAGGCTTATTGCAAGAAGCGCTTAAATGGGTATCCGGCGGAAACGAATTCCGTGTCAACGAATCCAAATGCGTTGCCATTGGCGACAGCATTTGTGAATTCATCGTCCAAAAAGAACCACTCTCGTAATCCGCGCAAAGGCGGCTGGCATGACAGATAACAACAAGTCCAAAATACTCATCATTGAAGACGACCTTGACGTCGCTGAAATGCTGAATGCGTATTTTCGCGTTCAAGGCTACGACGTGTTCACTGTCAACTGGGGGGAAGACGGCGTTCGCTCCTGCCAGACAGTTCATCCGGACCTCGTCATTCTCGATATTCGTTTGCCGGATATTGACGGTTATGAAGTTGCGCGCCGTTTACGCAGTGACCGGCGTACAGCCGAAGTCCCGATCATCTTCCTGACCGAAAAACGCGACCGCGCTGATCGTTTGCAAGGACTTGAGATTGGCGCAGACGATTACATTACCAAGCCCTTTGACGTTCAAGAGCTGCGTTTGCGTGTTCGCAATGCGCTTAAACGAATGGCGCAAGGTTCCCTTACCAACCCAGTTACGGGCTTGCCCGAAGGTCCGCTTGTGGATGAACACCTTACCGAGATTTTGGATAAGGATGGCGCGGCTGTTGTATTTGTTTCGATTGAAAATATGGATTCCTTCCGCGAAGCCTATGGCTTTGTTGCCTCAGATGACGTATTGCGCGCAATTAGCTTGATGATCGTCAATACCATCCGCGAAGTCAGCCGCCCCGAAGATTTTCTGGGACATTTGTCCGGCACTGATTTTGTGATTGTCCTGCCTTCCGCCAACCTTGCGGCGCTGAGTGAAAAATTACGCTCCCGGCTCGAGCAATCTATGGAATATTTCTATCCCATCAAAGACCGCGAACAGATGGTAAAGCGCAATAATCGTCTTGGCGCAAAACTGACAGAAGTTCCATCCTTAAAAGGAAGATTTGCTTCGCTTGAACAAGCCAAATCGGAACTGGTCAGCCTTAAGAAATAGGAATAAATTTGCAGATTACGGTTATTACACCAACTTATAACGAAGCGGAGAACCTGCCCAAACTGGTCTCCGCTTTATTTTCGCTTCCACTCGATTTACGCGTGCTGATTGTTGATGACAATAGCCCCGACGGCACCGGTCACATCGCGGATGAATTGTCCGCGGCGCATCCCGGTCGCGTGGATGTTTTACATCGCGCCGGCAAAATGGGACTGCGCTCAGCTTATATGAGCGGTTTTCATAAAGCATTGGAATCTGGCGCGGAAGCGGTTGTTCAAATGGACGCGGATTTTTCCCATGACCCGGCGGTTTTGGTCAAAATGGCTGAGTTGATTCAATCTCATGATTTGATCATCGGCTCACGCTATGTCGAGGGCGGCTCGGTGGATGAACGCTGGGCGTTTTGGCGCAAGGGGCTTTCTGCGTTTGGAAATTTTTACGCGCGGACGATTCTTGGCGCGCCCTTAGGCGATATGACCACCGGGTACCGGATGTGGCGGCGCGAAGCCATGATGCGCTTGCCGTTGGAGCGCGTACAATCCAGCGGGTATGTCTTTTTGGTCGAAATGGCTTACCTTGCGTATTGCCTCGGCTTGGACATCAAAGAAACCCCCATTCATTTTGCAGATAGGCGTTGGGGAAAATCTAAAATATCCTTTAAGATTCAATTTGAAGCCGCGTTTCGGGTTTGGTATGTGTGGTGGTCATATCGTGATTTGAGAAAGACTCCCAAACGTTAAAGGTGCGTTTCCTTGAACGCCTTTAAGGGGAGAATAATTTTGAACAAGCTTCCTTTTCCTGCTTCGCTTTGCAGGATGATTTTCCCATTCATGATTGAAGTTAATTTGGCGACAATGGACAACCCCAGTCCAAACCCGCTTTGTTTTGAAGTCTCGACGCTATTCACTTGCTCAAACGCTTCAAATACGCGCTTTTGCGCTTCGGCGGGAATGCCCACCCCTGTATCGCTCACTTCGAGCGCCCAGTGCGTTTCATCTTCTTTGATAAAATGTACTTTCACCACGCCTTTTTCTGTGAATTTGACCGCATTGTGTACAAGGTTCATCACAATCTGCCGCAGCCAGAATTGGTCGCCAATCATTCTTTGAGGCAGAGCTGGGTCAATATATTGCTCAAGCGTCAATCCTTTTTTGCGCGCGTGAAAGTTAAGTGTGGCGACAAGCGGACCAATTACTTCATCCACATCAAAGGGGAATTCTCTTAATATAATTTTTCCTGTTTCAATTTGCGCCTGACCAACCAGATTGTTGATAAATGAAAGCAGCTGGTTTGCGCTATCCAAAACTTCTGCTGTTGCCTTATCTTGCTCTTCGCTTACAGCCCCAAACGACCCATCCTTGATCATTTCTGTATAACCAATGATAGCTCCCAGCGGGGAGCGCAAGTCGTGACCAAAACTTGCCAGCAGCTGGCTTTTTAGCCGGCTTGCTTCTTCGATTTGTTTGTGCGCGCGCTTTTGCTCTGTGATGTCGTTGATGAGCAGCACGCGCCCGCTGCGCTTCCCATTTTGGTCTGTCACGGATGTAGTGCGAAGGCGGAAGATTAGCGCTTCGCCTGTAATCTCAATCGAAATTTCTTCGTTAATTTCCCCGCGCGGATTTTTTGCCTGCCACCCCTGCCATTGTGGTAAAAGCGATTCGATTTCTCGCCCGATAAAATTTCCAGTATTTTGAAAAATAAATGTCCCAACAGGGTTGATGTCTACAATGCGTTCTTTGTAATCCAGCACCACCACGCCGTCTTCCATTGCGTTGAAGACAGAACTATGCGCGACTGGTTGCAAATCCATGAAGCGGTAGCGCAGGAAACTAATTGAGATAAGCAGGTTGGTTAACGTTAAAGCGATGGGGGTCAAATCCAGCGACGGCAGCGGGTTTACCCCGGTTACATACATAATATTGGCAGCCCAGGGAAATGCCATGCCGATGAGCATAATCCGCGCTTGATGGCGGTAGATATTTTCCAGGCGCATGGCGCTTTGAATAAACAGGATGGTTGTTGCCGTAATCAATATATATTGGAAGATGACAACAAAAATGAACAGCGGTCCGTGCGTAATTTGCAGCGGACCGAAAGGCAAGTCATTGGTAAAGCGCATCTCTGCCCATAGTAAATGATGCCATTCATTGGTGAATGCGGCGATGACCCATAAGCTGGCAAATAATAGCAGGAATCTTATGCGCATTTTGGTCAGCCAAATTCCGAGTCCCCTGTAGTGCATGGCAAAAATGAAGATGCCCAGCGCGACAAAGGAAATACCGAAATACTCGAATTTGCTCCATATTATTTTTTCTACCATGTTCGGGCGGATTATTTCCATGGCATACGTCAACGACCATTCTGCAGAGCAAATTACTGAGACCATCAGACCATAGGCGCCTGGCATATCTCGAAACCGCCAGATACGAATCATGAGCAGCAAGCTTATGAATACGCCGCCAAGTAAAATAACAATATATGCGATGTAGTAAGGATATATTTCCATAATTATTTTTATTGTACTGGCAAACGTTTCTTTGCGGCATTTCAATTTGATTGGGTTTTTCCCTCGCTTGACGCGCGCTTAAAGCCATTTTCTCATAATTTGCGCCCGCGCTTTGCCTTTTTTCATGTACAATTGTGCCATGCCTAAAGTCATCAACGTTTTATTCCTTGCAGCCGAAGCAGAACCTTTTGTGAAAGTCGGGGGGTTGGGTGATGTGGCTGGTTCTTTGCCCCGCGCCTTGCGCGCTTTATCCAATGACGAGGTTCATTTGGATGTGCGGATTGTCTTGCCTTATCACCCTGTTGTCAAAGCGGAAAATCTAAAGCCGCTTGGCGTATTTTCCATCAAACACGGCGATATCGAAGTGCAGGCTGAGGCTTTTGAAACCACGCTGGAGGGCGTCCCCGTTTATTTCATTGACGGAGACCCGATTCGCGCCAATGGCTCCGTCTATTCTTCTGACGCAAAATTGGATACGGAAAAATACGCCTTCTTTTCCTTTGCCGCGCTCGAACTTCCGCATCATATTCAATGGATGCCCAATGTGATACATGCCAATGATTGGCATACGGCATTAAGCATTTACGGCTCGCTTGCCAAAAGCTGGGAAGAAGGTTCGCATCGCATCGCTTCAGTGTTTACGCTGCACAACCTTCCTTTTATGGGCGCGGATGTCAGCGCGGTTTTGGAAAGATATGGCATCAAGCTCGCGCAGACCGACCTGCCTGAATGGGCGCGCGTGCTTCCGCTGCCTTTGGGTTTATGGGCTTCCGATGCAATTGTGGCAGTATCCCCAACGTATGGCAAAGAAATCCTGACGCCCGAGTATGGCTGCGGCTTGCAGGAATTTCTGCAAATGCGCGGCGAAACCGTAGGCGGTATTCTAAACGGATTGGATGTGGTTTCCTTTAATCCAGCAACAGACGCTGCCTTATCTGCAAATTTTGACCTTGAATCACTCGAAAGACGCGCTGTCAACAAAACTGCCTTGCTGGATAAAATCGGACTCCCTTGGATACCCGATACTCCATTGATTGCCGTTGTATCGCGTATGGATGTTCAAAAAGGCATTGACCTTGCCTTTACCGCGCTCAAAAGTTTGAAGAAATTAAACTGGCAGGCTGTGATTTTAGGCACCGGCGATTTGAAGCTGGAAGCAGCCGCGCTCAAATTACAAGAACTTTATCCTGAGCGTATTAAGATTATCACGCGCTATGACGCTTCCCTTGCCCGCCAAATTTACGCGGGCGCGGATATGCTGCTCATGCCTTCGCGCTATGAACCGTGCGGGCTTTCTCAAATGATAGCCATGCGTTATGGCTGCATCCCCGTTGTGCGCGCGGCGGGCGGTTTGAATGATACCGTCACGCAAGGTAAAACGGGATTTGTCTTTGAAAAAATACACCATCTGTCTTTAATGGCGGCAATCAAGTCTGCGCTTAAAGTATTTCCAGACCGCGCGGCATGGCAGGCGCTTCAGCGCGCGGGCATGTCGCAGGATTTTTCGTGGGAAAACTCCGCAAAGAAATATCTCGAACTCTATCAATCCATCATCAAATCATGAAACGTTCATCAGGCATTCTCCTTCATCCTACCAGCTTGCCTTCACCTTACGGCATTGGCGATCTCGGCTCACAGGCATATCGTTTTGTAGATTGGCTTTCTTCTACGCAATGTGACGTCTGGCAGGTGCTTCCGCTTGGACCTACCGGCTATGGCGATTCGCCGTATCAGTCTTTTTCCGCTTTTGCTGGAAACCCATATTTGATCAGTCCCGATGAATTACTCGCGGATGGATTGCTAACGCCCGAAGATTTGAATCCGCTGCGCGAATTACCCGCGACTCACGTGGACTTCGGGGCGCTCATCCCGCGCAAACTTGACCTCCTGCGAAGCGCTTTCGCGCGCTATCAATCCGCGCCGCAGAATCTCTCCCGCGAGTTCGATCAATTTTGCAAAGAGAACGTTGCGTGGCTCGAAGATTACGCGCTCTTCATGGCGTTGAAAGAAGCCAATGGCGGCGCGGCTTGGAATGGGTGGGATGAAGCGCTGCGCGCGCGGAAAAAATCCGCGTTGGAAAAGGCGCGCGAAGAATTATCCGAAACGATTTTGCGCTACAAGTTCTATCAATTTTTGTTTTTCCGACAATGGCATAAATTACGCGGATATGCAAACGAGCGCGGAATTCAAGTAGTCGGCGATATTCCGATTTTTGTCGCGTATGATTCAGCGGATGTTTGGGCAAACCCGCAATTATTCTTTTTGGATAAACATGGAAATCCCACCGTTGTTGCGGGCGTCCCGCCGGATGAGTTCTCTGCGACGGGTCAGCTGTGGGGAAACCCGCTGTATGATTGGAAGGCGCATAAAAAAGAAGGATACGCTTGGTGGCTTGCGCGCGTCCATTCGTCTTTGGAAATTTTCGACGTCCTTCGCATGGATCATTTTCGCGGCTTTGCGGGATATTATGAAATTCCGGCAGGGCATCCAACCGCTGAACATGGCAAATGGGTGAAGGGACCCGGCAAAGATTTATTCAAAGCCATTCAAAAAGCGTTGGGCGATAAGGAACTGCCCATCATTGCAGAAGACCTGGGTTTGGTCACGCCGGATGTGATTGAATTGCTCGAAGCGTTTAATTTACCCGGTATGAAAGTTTTTCAGTTTGCATTTTCCGACCCGAAAAATCCATTCCTGCCGCATAACTATATTCCCAATTGTGTGGCGTATACCGGCACGCACGACAATGATACTGCGCGTGGCTGGTTTGATGCTGCGCAGCCGCACGAGCGCGAATTTGCGCAACGCTATTTGCGCGTAGACGGCAGCGACTTTGCGTGGGATTTAATTCGCGGCGTGTGGGCTTCTGTTGCAAATTTGGCTGTCACCCCCATGCAGGACTTGCTCAATCTCGGCAGTGAGGCGCGTATGAATTATCCCTCGCGGTTGGGCGGTAACTGGGAATGGCGTATGAACGAAGACGCCCTGAACGACGAACTTGCTGGAAAATTGCGCGAATTGAATTGGATGTATGCAAGATAAAAAAATCTCCGAGTTTTAATAGACTCGGAGATTTTTTCTATTTCACAACATATACGGCGTATCCGCGCGGGGCAGCGAAGAATTGCGCGCCGCCGTTCACGTCTGTGGATTGCGGCGCGGGCTGCGCCATATCCACTTTGCTCCACCAGGCTATGCAGTGTAAATCCGCTTTGCGCCATTGCGTATAGACCCATGCGCCATCCCATTTGTCCCCGCGATTGTTGAGGACGTAGATCAAACCCGGTTGATTCCCATATCCGCTGCGCTGCATGATGTATAAGTCGTCAGAAAGGTATAGCGTAGTTGTTGTTCCGCCCGCGTAATTTTCATGGGCAGAGATAAGCGCGGCGATCCCGTTTGGCGTGCCATCCAATGCAAGGTTGAAGTTGAAATAATCCTTCCAATACACGCAGGGGAGTCCTTCATGCGTCATGATGTAGGAATAAGCAAGGAGTTTGTCGTTTGCGATGGGCCGTCCCTCATCGCGCAGGTCGTGATTTTCCACAAAGGTTACTGTGTTTTGCGGTTGCTTTTGTAAAACAGTTTCGCCGTTGACAAGGTTTTTCAAGCTAAAGCCATAGTGGTCGCATAAATTCTTGAGCAATTCGCGCAGCGCAAAGTCAAAGGTGTCTACCGGGTTGGTGTTGGAATAATTTGCGGCGTTCACCCAATTTATGGTATTGGGCGCGCTGTCCCAATATTCTGCAACGCCATAAGGCTTGTGGTATTGACCATGTTTTATATAACGGTATTCTTGAATTGCCTGTACGGTTGCGGCGGCAAAGCCTTTTACAAAATCGTATCGAAACCCATCGAAGCCAACTTCTTCAATCAACCACCGCGCTAACTTCAACAACTCGCTATACACGTATGGGTTGCGATGTGATAGGTCGGGCATATCGCCAAAGGTCATTTCATCCCCCGATTCATACATGCTGGGATGAAAACACTCCCAGTTACGCGGAAATTTTCCGCTCTTCGGATTGAAAAGCGTCCAGCGCGTTTGACCTGTAATAGGGTTGACCTCCTGCATGTCTGCGCCGGAGTTGTGATTCAAAACCATGTCCGCGATGACGCTTAACCCGTTTTTATGCGCGTTTGCAATCAACGTCTCTAATTCGGCGCGCGTCCCAAACCAGGTGGGGATGTGTCCTTTTTGGTCGAATTCGCCGAGGTCGTAATAATCATAGGGATCATAGCCCATCGAGGGTCCAAAAATGTTGGCGGCTTTATGAACAGGCGGCAGCCACAACGAGGTGAAGCCCGCCTTTGCCAGCGCGGGAATTTTTTCATTAATATATTTCCACCACGCAAATTCCTTCCGGTCTTCACGCGGACAGTCCCAGTAAAAAGTCTGCATCATGACGCCCATAGTGTTTCCTCCAATCGAGATTTGCTGTTATGGTTCTCTGGGATTTGCCGTGATTTGGTACACGGACTACACGGATTCGACG
>DZBA01000121.1 GCA_022729775.1 Anaerolinea thermophila
ATTTTTTGTTTTCCATGTGGAGTTTATTTATCAATCACAAGGTCGGCAATGTAGATGGTGACGTCTTCGCCCTTGTTGTCCGGGGCGGCGGCGATCCATGCAAATGCGCCAATCACATTCGATAAATCCTGGCTGGCAAGGTCAAGGGTATATTCCTGCCACGTGGAAGAGAGCGCGATTTTTCCGCTGGAGACTTCCAGCGTGTCTGAATATTTGCCCCTGATTCCGCCGCTTTTGAATTCGACAATCTCGCCGCCTTTTTCGCCTTTTGCCCAAAATGTGATTTTTCCCGCGCCGACAAGACTCTTGCCGGGCTTGTCTCCCCAGTTCTTATCCGGGTAGAGCCAATAAATCCCCGCCCATTTTTTATCACCGGGACGATATTCGATTTGCGCCGCGACTTTGTCCGTGCCGTTGACGTTGACCATTACGTTGTTCACCGACAAATGGGAGAGTCCTTGCTCGCCATCTCCCATCCAGCCGGATGGGACAAATTGCGTATCGAGATTGAAGGGGAGCGTTGCTTTAATATCTATTCCCGCCTGTTGTACAATTGTATCTACTTGGGCAGGGGAGAGGAACTGCGCCAAGTCTGTGGGTGAAATTGCGCCGTCGGACGTTTTTGCCACCAACAACGCAAACAATCTTTCATTTGTTTTTTCTTCATCTTGTAACTGTGTATCAAGTTCCCGCACTTGTGAATTTAAGTCTACGATCTGGTTGTTTTGACTGATATAGACAAAAACAAAACTGGCAATTGCTATCAGGCTGACGACAATTTCGACGAATCTTGGGATTTTTGAATCCTGTGACTGTGACATGAGACGCCTTCCTTTTTTATTTGGACTCCAGAAGTTTACTTCTGGAGTTATCGCAAACAGAACTTGCGGAGTCGCTTACTCTACAAACCGATATTTCACCAAAGTCCACACCGCTGCAAACGCGTCGTGCAGTTTGATTTTCTTTCCCTGCGAATATTCGCGCGGATTGAAGGTGATGGGCGTTTCAAAAATTCTAAACTTGCGCTTTAGAATTTTCGCGGTGAACTCAGGCTCAAAGTCAAAACTGTTTGCGCGCAAAACCATTCCGTTCAAAACTTCGCGGCGGAAGACTTTGTAGCCGGTCTCCATATCGGTCAGGATGGTGTTATACAAGATATTGGTCATCAGGGTCAGCATCTTGTTGGCAACCTGATGCCAGAACATGGTCACGCGATGCGCGCGCCCCAAAAAGCGCGAACCGTAGACGACATCCGCGACGCCTTCCTCGATGGGTTGCAGCAGGCTGGGGATGTCGCGCGGGTCATATTCAAGGTCGGCATCTTGGATGAGCATGATGTCGCCAATTGCCGCCGCCATGCCCGTCCGCACCGCCGCGCCTTTTCCCTTGTTATGCTCGTGCATAATGACGCGGATGCCATCTTTGCCGTCAAGGGTTTGTAAAACGTCACGTGTGCCGTCCTTCGAGCCATCATCCACGACGATGATTTCATGGGCGAGATTTTGGTCTTGCACACGCTTCAAAATGACCTGAATGCTTTCAACTTCGTTGTAAACGGGGATTATGATTGATAGTTTCATGTTAACTGAATTATAAACGAAAAGAAGTATAATCAGGCAGAGAATGATGCTGCAAAGAATAATGAAGCGTTTTTCCATCTGATAAAGAAGTACATTTCCCCGGACGGTGTTTTATGATACGACCACAACAAGCGCAACCATCCCAGCAAACAGCTGTGCCTGCGGGCAGTTTTTCGCCCCCACCGGTCACCAGCCTTGAGGATACAGGGCTTTCACCGCTCTGGTTACAAGACCTCATCCTCAAAGTTTTATATTTTCGCGGCTATATGACCGGTTTCAAAGTCGCGGAGGAAATTTGCCTGCCGCTTTCGGGCGTTACCGACCAGCTGCTCACTTCACTTAAACAGGAAAAACTGGTCGAGGTGAAATCTTCGCAGGGTGGTTTGGGCGGCGAAGGCGCGTATAACTATGGCATCACCGGCGCGGGAATCTTGCGCGCGCGCGAGGCATTGGATCGCAGTCAATACGCGGGACCCGCTCCCGTTCCCTTTGATGTGTACAATGAAGCCATGCGCCGCCAAAAGAGCGGACGAATTACAGTCACAGCGCGAACCATGCGCCAGTTGCTTGCCAAGATGGTCATTTCAGAATCCATCTTCCAAAAGCTCGGACCCGCGCTCAATTCCGGTTCTTCTATTTTTATGTACGGACCTCCCGGTAACGGCAAGACCAGCATCGCGCGCGCTTTTGGAAATCTGGCATTGAGTCAAAGCATGTACATTCCTTATGCTTTATATCTTGATGGGCAGGTGATTAAAGTCTACGACGCGGTGAGTCACACCATTTCGCCGGAGGAAGTAACTAGCGGGGGAACGGGCAATACCGGCGCGCTGCGTTCCACGAATCGCCGTGACCCGCGCTGGGTGCGCATCCGCAGACCGTTCATTGTGGTTGGCGGTGAATTGACCCTTGAAGGTCTCGACCTTGTGTTTGACGATACAACCAAAGTCTACGAAGCCCCATTTCAAGTGAAGGCAAACGGCGGCATTTTGTTGATTGACGACTTTGGACGCCAGCAAGTGCGCCCGCGCGATTTGCTCAACCGCTGGATCGTTCCGCTGGAAAACCGCGTGGATTATCTCCGCTTGCATACCGGGCGCAAAGTAGAAGTGCCGTTCGATGTGTTGATTGTGTTCTCTACGAACCTTCCGCCAAAAGACCTGGTGGATGAAGCCTTCCTGCGCCGCCTGCGCCATAAAATCGAAGTCAGTGACCCATCCTTCGAGGAATACCGCGAGATATTCAAACGTACCGCGCTTGAAAAGAAAGTCGAATATAACGACCAGGGACTCGCCTATCTTTTGCAGGAATGGTACATTAAGCGCAATCGCAAATTGCGCGCTTCACATCCGCGCGACTTATGCGACCAAATCCTCGATATTGCCACTTATCTTTCTTCCTCCCCAGCCATGACCCGTGAGATGATTGACTCAGCGTGCAGGTCATATTTTGTGGATATTTAGAATCTGTCGCGCAGACCCAAATCACGGACGAAGAATCGCACATGCTTGAAAACTTTCCCAAACCTATCTTGCTGGCGCATCGCGGCGACCTTGCCCATGCGCCGGAAAATACCCTGCCTTCTTTTCAACAAGCCATCCAAAAGGGCGCGGACGGCGTGGAGCTCGATGCAAAGTTAACCGCCGATGGTCAGGTGATTGTCATCCACGACATGACCGTTGACCGCACCACAAACGGCAGCGGGCGCGTTGCATCATTTCCACTTGTGGAAATCCGCAAACTGGACGCGGGCAGCTGGTTCGATGCAAAATTTAGCGGCACGAAAGTCCCCCTGTTGGAAGAGGTGTTTGAAACCGTCGGCAAAGATAGGTTGATTAATATCGAATTGACCAACTACTCGACCCCGCGCGATGGGTTGGTGTTGAAAGTATGCGATCTGATTCGAAAACATAACAACCATAAACAAATTATCTTTTCTTCTTTCCTTGTCTCCAATTTGAAAATTGCCGCGCGCGCGCTGCCGGAAATTCCGCGCGGTTTGCTTGCCATGCCCGGCTTCGCTGGAATTTGGGCGCGTTCCTTTGGGTTTATGTTCGGCGATTACCAAGCCCTGCATCCCTACATCACCGATGTCAGCAGGGAGCAGGTGCAGCGCGCGCATCGTCTCAAACGCCGCGTGCATGTCTGGACTGCGAATACGCCCGAAGAAATCAAGCGCCTCGCCAATTGGGGCGTGGATGGAATTTTTACCGATGACCCGCAAGTCACCGCGCCAGCGTTGAAAAGGAATGGGCAGGGGTAGGAGTTCCATCGTTTGCAATTGCGTGAAAGGGTTTATTTTCAGTACCGCGGCAGCATGTCGCGGTACTGTGGTGAATAAATATGTTGTGTGTTATAAGGTGTCCTTAATGCGTTTTTTGAGAATTTTATTCCTATTGATTTTTATTTTTACGCTTGCGCCCTCTCCTGTGCGCGCGCAAACCCCCACGCCTCCACCGGATGTGCTGCGGATTTTTGAGTCCATGTCCCCGGAAGAGCGCGTGGGGCAGCTCTTTCTGGTGAGCTTTTCCGGCGTGGATACCGGCGCGGATTCGCAGTTGAATCGTTTAGTCACCAAGTATCATATCGGCGGCGTGACCATGCTCGCGCAGAATGATAATTTTGCGCCCGCGCCAGATACGCTGATGCAAACGCATGAGTTGATTGGCGATATTCAACGGCTGGAATGGAACGCGTCTAATAACCCTGTGATAGACCCGATTACCGGACAATCGCAAAAAGCCGTTTACGTTCCGCTTTTTGTGGGCATTGCGCAGGAAGGCAACGGCTACCCCACAGACCAGATTCTCAGCGGCTTGACTCCATTGCCAAGCGAAATGGCAATCGGCGCGACATGGAACACAGAACTTGCCGCGCGTGTTGGTCAAGTGCGCGGGGAGGAACTTGCCGCGCTTGGTTTTAACCTCTACCTCGGACCTTCGCTCGATGTGTTGGAAGCGCCCTCTGTTTCCGGCGGCGACCTCGGTACGCGCGTGTTTGGCGGCGACCCGTTTTGGGTTGGCGAGATGGCGCGCGCTTATGTCACAGGGTTGCACAGCGGCAGCGATAACAGGCTGTTTGTGGCTGCCAAACATTTCCCCGGCGTGGGCGGTTCAGACCGTCTGCCCGAAGAGGAAATTTCCACAGTCCGCAAATCGCTCGAACAGTTAAAGCAGATTGAGCTTGCGCCTTTTTTTGCGGTTACGAATGGCGCGCCTTCCATTGAATCCACAGTGGATGGTTTGCTTGTGTCGCATATTCGGTATCAGGGTTTTCAAGGAAACATCCGCGCCACGACGCGCCCGGTCAGTTTCGACCTGCAGGCGTTGAGTCAAATTCTCGCGCTGCCGCAGTTTGCCGCGTGGTATTCACAGGGCGGGTTGATCATCAGCGACAATCTTGGCACGCGCGCGGTGCGCGAGTTTTATGCTTCGGGCGGCGGGCAATTTTCCGCGCGTACTGCCGCGCGGGATACTTTTCTCGCAGGCAATGATATGCTGTATTTGGGCAATATTGCTTCCAACGACAACCTGGATTTTTACAATACTACAACCAACATTATCGATTTTTTTACGCAAAAATACCGCGAAGACCCTGCCTTCGCGCAGCGGGTGGATGCTTCTGTACTGCGCATCCTCTCTGCGAAGTTTCGTTTGTATGCCGGGTTCAACCTTGCGAATGTAATTGCGCCGCAAAGTTCTCTCGTGCAAATTGGCGCATCTTCAGATGTGACCTTTGAAGTCGCGCGGAACTCTGCGACATTGATCAGCCCAGAGCGACAGGACTTGCCGGAGGTGATGGCGTTATCGCCCCAGAAAATCGAAAATATGGTGTTCATCACAGACGCGCAAAACATCAGTCAATGTTCAATGTGTGTGGAACAGCCCTTGTTTGCGGTGGATGCGTTTCAACAAACGGTCTTGCGTCTATATGGTCCCCAAAGCGGAAACCAGATTGTAAATTTTTATCTTGCCTCTTATTCGCTTCAAACCCTGCAAGCCCTTTTGGATAACCAGAATCCAGAGTCCATCGAAGGCGACTTAACGCGCGCAAATTGGGTCATTATCTCCTTGCGCGATGCTTCGCAGGGACAGCCCGCGCTCATCAGCCGTTTTCTGCGCGAACGTCCCAATCTTTTAAGAGATAAGCGTATTGTTCTGTTTTCATTTGGCGCGCCGTATTACTTCGATACCACAACCATCTCGAAACTCACCGCGTACTTTGCCTTGTATAGCAAGCAGCCCCAATTTGTGGATGTCGCCGCGCGTTTGCTTTTTCAGGAATTAACGCCGCTTGGCGCGTCGCCCGTTTCCATTCCCGGAATTGGATATGAACTCATCTCGGTCACTTCACCCAATCCCAATCAAGTTATTCCGCTTTCGCTTGACCTTGAACCGCTGCCTATCGTGACCGAATCTTCGATTACGCCGCTGCCGACCGCGATTCCGCTCTTTAAGATTGGGGACACAATCGCAATTCGCACTGGCATCATTGCCGACCATAACGGACATCCCGTCCCAGATGGAACGGTTGTGCAATTTTCGATGTTGTTAACCGGGGAAGGGGGGGGCATCATCAAACAGGTGGACGCAGTCACCACACAGGGAATTGCGCGCGCTGCCTTTGGTTTGGATAAGCCCGGCTTGTTGGAAATCAAAGCTGCCAGCGAGCCCGCGATTATTTCCGAAGTCTTGCAATTGGACGTATCGCAATCGGGCGCGGTGGCGGTGACTATTCGTACCCCGGAGTTGACTCAACCCGTCGCGCCGACTCCCGAGTCGCCAGTTGTAGAAACGCTCGACCCGTACATATCAAAACAGGGCTACCCGCTTTTTCTGGCTTGGTTCCTCTCGATGCTTTTCATCTCATTCAGCTTGTGGGTTGTGTATAGCGTCGGCTCGCGTATTACTGAAAACCGCGCCGCAACCCGCTGGATATTGGGAATTGCGTTGGGCGGGCTTGTCGCCTATAATCTTCTTGCTTTTGGCGTTTTTCCGCTTCATGAGTGGCTGATTGTGCGCGGACTTTCGGGCGTAATTTCGTTTATTCTTGTAGGCGAGTTGATCGGCTTTGCCGCTGGCTGGGTCTGGTCGCGCAGGAATTAAAAAGTGTAAAAAGGTTAGGAGAAAACATGACAGCACAAACAAACAAAGAAAAACAACCCCCAATTTTATTCGACAAGACCCAGGCAATCATCAAGCGAATCAATACGATGCTTGGCGGTACGCTGGTGACTTATTTCAACAACCCGCGCGGCAGCGTTTGCCACGATGACGTGCTTGCCCTGTTCGAACTGCTGGAAAAAATCGGTTATCAAAAAACAATCTATCTTTTTCTCAAATCCAGCGGTGGCAATGGACAAGCCTCGCTGCGTATCGTAAACTTGCTGCGCCAATATTGCGAGGAAGTTGTCGCGGTCATTCCGTTGGAGTGCGCTTCTGCCGCGACGATGATCACGCTTGGCGCAAACGAAATCCGCATGGGACCGATGGCGTACCTTACGCCGGTGGATACTTCGCTTACCCATTCGCTTTCGCCCATTGACCGTGATAATGACCGCGTGAGCGTCAGCCTCGATGAATTGACGCGCGTCGTCCGCTTGTGGCAGGCGCAAAACGGTAACGCAAAAGAAAATCCGTACCAGGAATTATTCCAGCATGTGCATCCGCTTGTCATCGGAGCGGTAGACCGCGCGGAGTCGCTTTCCATTATGCTGTGCAAGGAATTGCTGGCATATCACATCACAGAAGATGAAGTCACAGAAAAAATTGCGGCGGCTTTGAATGCCAAATATCCTTCGCATGGCTATCCCATTTTGTATGAAGAAGCAAAACGCATTGGGCTGAAGGTCAACCGCTTGACGCCGGAGACTAACTCGCTGCTGCTCGAACTCAACGAGTTGTACAGCGAAATGGGTCAGCGCGCCACCACAGACTTCGATGACACGCACGCGCACGGCAATGAAATCCTGAATATATGGGAATCAACCGACGTGTTGGTCTACTATCAGCAGGATAAGGATTGGTTCTACCGCACTGAAGAACGCCGCTGGATTTCCTTGAACGATAACAGCAGCTGGCGGCGCATGGCAAAGGTCGGCAGGAAAGTGGAAAAATCCATCTTACATATTGCGTGAGGACAAAAGAGTAGATTCCCTAAAAAACAGCCGTAATAACGCGGCTGTTTTTTTGTGTGACTTTATGAATCTTTTTATGTGACTTGGTTGAAACCTGTGCAAAACCTGTGCATTGTGCTATACTCTGAATTGTCGAAAGGAATGATGCCAAAAATGACTTATCTCAATTTCAACGACCCTGCGCCTGATGTGGAATTGCTCAATGCGCAGTCCGCGCCCGTGAGACTTTCCTCATTGTGGAAGACAGGCGTTTTGTTGCTTGCCTTCACCCGCCATTTTGGATGCCCGCAGTGTAAAGAGATGACCGACCAACTGCATAATGCGCAGCCCGATTTGAATAAGATAGGATTGCATCTCGCGTTTATTTGCCATGCCTCGGTCGAATCTACAAAACAGTTTTGTGACCAGCGCGCGCCGAATGCGCTTTGCCTTGCTGACCCAAACCGCGCGGCATATCACGCTTACGGTTTATATCGCGGCTCGCTTTGGAAGACTTTTTTCTCTCCAAAGATTTGGCTGTCAAATCGTAGGGTAGCCCGCGAAAAAGGATTTAAGCCCGAACTTCCTTCCAGAGGACAGGATTTAATGCAAATGTCCGGCGTCTTTATTATCGGTACCGATGGGCGCATCCGCCTGCCATATTATTATGAAGACATCGCGGATCATCCTCCCATTGATTTGCTCTTGCATGGCGTTATGGGCGCAAATTGGAACAAGCCCTACAACAGCGACCCACTCGTGTAGACCAACAAAAGAAGATATTCATGAAAAGCCTTTTTCTCGCAACCTATCTTGCTGTTAAAGAAGTCATTCGCAACCACGGACGTTTCTTCCTCGTCGCGTTGGTTATTGCTTTAATTACCGTCCTTGTGCTTTTTATTGCCGCGCTAGGGGAGGGACTTTCTGACGCCAACCGTCAATATGTCGCGCACTTGGACGCGCAGTTGATTGTATTTTTGGAAAAGTCGGATTACAACATTCCTTCCAGCAGACTGGAACCGAATGTGGTCAAATCCATTCGCCGCGTGGAAGGTGTGGCAAAAGCGGGACCGATTTATACATCCAACTCTGAGATTGTGTCGTTGCCCGAAAAACTGAAGATTACCATTCTCGGCGCGGAAGCCGATAAACCCGGAATGCCGCCTTTATTAGAGGGCAGGTATTTCCGCAGCGGCGAAGCGCGCGAAGCAGTTATGGATATGGGAGTCGCGCTGCGCACCAATTTGAAAGTCGGCGACGAAATCGAAATCCGCTCTACGCAAGGCACAGAAGATGAGTTCTATAAACTGAAAATTGTTGGGCTGGTTGAAGAGCAGGCATATTTTTTCCAGCCGACCATTTTTCTTCCACCCTCGACATGGGAACAGGTGCGCCCGCAATCTGAATCAGAATTGGATAACGACACCCCTTATCCAAACGTGATCGCGGTGAATCTAGAGCAGCCTTCACAAATCAATGAA
>DZBA01000122.1 GCA_022729775.1 Anaerolinea thermophila
CGCGTTGAACTCGCCCGCGTCGGTCATGTTGAAGGTGTCGTTTCCAGCCGTGCCGTTGACCGTGTCGCTGCCGCCGCTGCCGATGATGGCTTCGAAGCCGGTGTAGCTGGTCAAGCCGGTTGCCGCGCCGCCGAGGGTGACGAAGACCGGGGTCGGGGCGTAGCCGCTGTAATCGAGCGTATCCGCGCCCGCACCCGCCTGGATGTTCTCGAAGGAGGCGAAGAAGATCCCGTTCACGGCAAAGCCAGCGGAAGTCATGGCGTAGGTGTCGCCCGCGTCGCGTCCAATCAAGGTGTCGCTGACGGCTGAGCCGGTGATGTTCTCGAAGCCAGCAAAGGATTCAAGACCGGTGGCGGTGACGTTTTGCAGGTCAACCTCAACCGCAGAGCCGTAAGTGGCGTAGGTCAGGGTGTCCGCTCCGCCGAGCGCGTCAATGTTCTCGAAGGAGGTGAAGAGAATGCCGCCAATGTTGAAGCCCGCCGGGGTCATCAAGAAGGTGTCGTTACCGCTTGTTCCGTTCACAAGGTCGGAATTCGCCGAGCCGCTGATGGTCTCGAACCCGGTGAAGGAGGTGATGTCCGTCGCGGAGTGGTCTTCCAAATTCACTGTGACCGGTGTGGCATAGCCCGCGTAGGTCAGGATGTCCGCGCCCGCGCCGCCCGCGAGATTCTCGAAGGAAGTGAATGTCATGCTTCTGGTCGTGGTGGAGACCGTTCCCGCGTTCAGCCCGGTGACGGTGAAGGTTTCCGCGTTGACAGAGCCGGTCAGCGTGTCGGAGAAGATCGTGCCTTCGAGGTGGTTCATGTTGTCGAAGGTTCCGCTCATGCCAAAGATAGCGCCCTTCATGCCATCCGCCGTGCCGTTGCCAGAGAGGATGACATTGGCAGCCGCCGCAAAGCCGAAGAGGTCAAGCACATCCGCGCCTGCGCCGCCGTTGATGCTGGTGAAGACGGAGGCTTCGGTCAGGTGGAAGGTATCCACAGCCGCGCCACCGATGAGCGCTTCAAAGGATGTGTAGGTAAGCGTGTTCGCGCCGATGGACGGGTTGCTGTATTCGCGCGCATCCACGTCCCAATCTGCCGCCTCGTCCCAACCGGTCAAACTGTCGGTGAGGGTCGTGCCGATGAGAATTTCCACGTTGGCAAAGTCGCCGCTGGCTTCGGTTCCGTTGAAACCGTCAGTCGCGCCCTGACCGGTGAGGGTCACATGGCGGGCGGTAGTGTACGCGCTGTAGTTGACCGTGTCATCGCCTGCGCCGCCGTCCATTGTTCCGTTGATCTTGCCGTTATTTTGGAAGACGAAGAAGTCATCCGCGCTGCCGCCGATGAAGTTCTCGACGTTGATATTGGTGGACACCAAAGACGTGCCATCCGTGACGGTGATGGTCGTCGCGCCAAAGGTGAAGGTCAGGCTGTCCGCAAGGGCAGAGAAGTCCAGCGTGTCGTTGCCTTCGCCCGCAAGTTCGTAGATGATATCGTCGCCCCAGCCCGCGCTGAAGACGTAGGTATCGTTGCCTTTGTGACCGTAGATGTCGTCATCTGTCGAGCCGCTGATGAGGATGTTGTCGTTGTTATCGCCATGAATCTCGTTGCGGAAGGAACCGCCGATGACGTTCTGGATGTTGTTGATGCCGTTCGCCAACTGCGCGTTGACGCCCGTCGCGGCTTTGGTCAGCAGGTTGATGTAGGTCGCCGCGCCGTAGTCGGTGTAGTCAAGCGTGTTGTTGCCCGCGCCGCCATCGAGGAAGGTTCCCGCGCCGCCGCCCGCAAGCGATCCGCCCGGACCGAAGTCGAAGACATCATCGCCCGCGCCAGCCAACAGACGTTCCATGCCTGTTGCGGTGAAGATGAAGCCGTCCACCAAATCGGTGGCGGTCAAGCCGCTTGCGTCGAGGTTGAAGAGGTAATCATTAACCGCGTCTGTAAAGCGCAGCGTGTCAATCAAGGGGCTGCCGATGACATGCTCCAGCGCCGAGATGCCGCTGGGGACGCCGGTGGCTGCGCCGTTGATGAAGTCCACTGTGACCGCGCTGCCGTAGCCGCTGTAATCCAGCGTGTCCACGCCACCGCCACCATTCAGCGTGCCGCCGGTCGGCAGGGCATAACTGCCGGTGAAGATGAACTGGTCGTCTGCCGTGCCGCCGATGAAGTGTTCGACGATGTTCGCGCCGTAATCCACTGAGCCAGCCGCGCCGCTGACGGTGAAGGCGGACAGGTCAAAGGTCAGGGAAGAAGTGACCGCGCTGAAGTCGAGCGTATCCGCGCCCGCCACGTCGGTCAGGGTGTCCGCGCCAAAACCATCGCCAAAGAGGAAGGTATCGTCACCGAAGCCGCCGGTGAGGGTGTCATCCCCGCCGTTGCCAATGATAACGTTTTCGCCGGAATCGCCCACCAACAAGTCATCCCCGGCGCCGCCCGTAATGTGGTGGATATCGTTCAACGCGCCGTTGATGTTTGTGGCATAAGGCGATGAGGTCAAGGGGTCGCTGTCCGCTTCGGCGTCCAGGACGATGGTGACCGGGGTAAGCCAGTCGCTGTAATCGAGCGTGTTAGCACCGCCGCCGCCGTTTACCGAGCCGGTTATCGAGGCATTATTTGAGATGAAGAAGCGGTCATCTCCGGGTCCACCGTACAAGTGTGCAGTATTGCTGCCGGTGACGTAGAAGTCATCCGCATATTCGCCGCCGTACAGGCGGAGGAAACCTTCAAAGGTGAGGGTAACGTATGCGCCAAACCAATAGTCGTAAGCCTCGAAGGAGTTGTTTGTTCCGTCCAACGTCCAGACATTATCGAAGTATTGCATACCGGAGAGTTGGTCGCTGTTTTCGCTGGTGTCGCCGCTGCCGATGACGCGGTCAATTTCAAGGAAGTAAGCAACCACTGAAGCGCCGCCGATAACGCGGGTGACGGTTCCGCAGAATCCGTCTGTGCTGTTTAAGCATTCCGTTCCCCAGCCATACAAGTCGGTCAGGGCGACTTTGATTGCATCCAAATAGGCGGAGAAGTCGAGCGTATCCGTGCCAAGCCCGCCGAGCAGGTTGTAGTTCCAGACAGCGGTTCCGGTGAAGATAAAGGTGTCATCGCCCGCGCCGCCGCTCAGCCGCTCGAAACCGAAGAGTTCCATCGCGTGGCTGTTATACAGGTAACGCTCGCTACCGTCCATCTCGAAGTCGGCATCCACGTCCGCGCCGTAGAAGTAATCCGCGCCGGAATTGGAGCCAATTGCCACATCCAAGTTGGTGAAGTAGTCGAGTTGAATGCCGTCCTCGCCCTCGGCGTACCCGGCAAAGCCGTCGGTTGCGCCGGTAGCGGTGACATGCACGTCCACCCATTGTGTGTCCGCGCTAAAGTCGAGGATGTCGCGTCCCGCGCCGCCATCCACGCTGCCGGAGAAGGCTGCGCCGATTTCAAACGCAAAGACATCCACGCCCGTGCCGCCCACCAGATTCTCCACAGCGGAGAAGGTGAAGGTCTCGCCCAATGCGGAGAGTTGATAGGAAGTCGCGGTGAAATTCCAGTCGGTATCCACATCCGCGCCGTAGAGCGTATCATCGCCCGCGCCGCCGAGTAAGGTGTTGAAGTTCTGGAAGCCGGTCAAGCCGGTGGCAGTCCCGTTGAAGCCATCCGCGCCCGCGCCGGTGAGGGTAACTTCCGCGTCGCCGGAATAGTCCGCGTAGGAGAGCGTATCCGCCGCGCCGCTTTCGCCGATGAGAATTTCAATCGAGGCAAACAGAAGTTCGCCGCTGCCGGATGTGTATTTGCCCGCGCCTGTGCCGGTCACAGACCAGACAGAATTCGCAGACAAGCCTTTGAGCGAGTCATCGAAGGCGGAGCCGGTCAGCGTGTCCATGTTGAAGAATTCGATAGCGGAGTTTGTTTCCGTGCCATCAAAACCTTCCGCGTCATTGGAAGTCAAATCGAACGCGGCTGCGCCCGTGTACGCGGAGTAATCCAATGTGTCCGCGCCCGCGCCGCCTTGCAGTTTTTCGATTTCGCTGAAATCGAACCAGCCCTCCACTGTGCCGTTCTTGGCACCAGTGACGGCAAATGTGCTGCCCGCGTCCATGCCTTGCAGGGTATCGTCGTTGGCGCTGCCGATGATGGCTTCGATGTTGGTGAAGGTCCCGGTCAAGCCGGTGACTGTGTTGTTTTGCAGGTTCAGCGTGACCGCTGTGTCATACGCCGAGAAGTCGAAGGTGTCGTCATTCGCGCCGCCGTTCAGCGTGCCGGTGAAGGTTCCCGCGTCTACAAAGGCGAAGGTGTCCACGCCCGCGCCGCCGACCAAAATGTCGAAGTCAGAGAAGGTGAAGACGTGAGCGCTCGTGGTCAGGTAGGTGGATGTGTCGGTGAACGACCAAACGGTGGCATCGTCCTTGCCGGTCAGGGTGTCGGTTTGCGCGCTGCCAATCAAAACATCGAGATTGGTGAAGTTGCCGCCCAAGCCGTTCCCCACACCCGTAAAGCCATCCAGCGCGCCCAAGCCGGTGAGCGTGACGGAAACGGGGTTGGTATAGATGGAGTAATCCAACGCGTCATCGCCGCTGTGACCGTCAATCAAACCGCCGTAGGTGTTGCCTTCAGCAATGACGAAGGAGTCATCGCCCGCGCTGCCGCGCAGGGTTTCGATATCAACGCCCGCGTAATCGAGCGTGTTGTTCAAGCCTTCAGTGACGTTGATGTTCGTGGAGACAGTGAAGTCCACGCCGTTGGTCGCGCCGCTGAAGTCAAAGGTATCGTTGCCGCCGGAGTCGAGGACGGTGTCGTGTCCCCAGTTGTCGAGGAACGCGTAGGTATCGTCGCCGTCCGCGCCGTTGAGCAGGTTATCCGCGCCGTCGCCGGTGATGATGTCATCGCCTGAGCCGGTGAGGACGTTTTCAACATTGAAGATGGTGTCAGAGCCAAGCCCGCTGACCGTGTGCGCCGTCAGGTTCACGGTCAGGTTCACAGTCGCGTTCGATTCGTCGAATGTATCCACGCCGCCGCGCCCGTCGAAGTCATCGTTCCCAAGTCCGCCGCGCAGGGTGTTGTCACCCGCGTCGCCGTATAGGGTATCGTTCCCCGCGCCGCCGATCAGGTCGCGGATGTTGGTGACGCTGGTCGTGCCGGTGGCTGTGCCAGCCTCAAGGTCAATGCTGACATCGCCTGTCCACAGGCTGTAATCGAGCGTGTTGATCCCGCCGCCGCCGTCAATGTGACCCGCGCCGCCAGCCAGAGACTCGCCATTTTCAAAAGTGAACTTGTCATTATTGGAACCGCCGGTGAGCGTTTCCACATTGTTGCCGGTGAGGGTGACGCTGTTTGCGCCGCTGTTGACGGTGACGCCCGCCGCCGCAATGACAAAGGTCAGCGCGGTGGTGATGTTAGAGAAGTCGAGCTCATCATCCAGCCCGTCAAGATCAAAGACGAGGTCGCTGCCCCAGTTCATCAGGAAGATGAAGAGGTCATCGCCCAAGCCGCCGAGCAGGGTATCGTCGCCCGCGCCGCCATCGAGTTGGTCGTTGCCGTCGTTGCCGTTCAGCCAGTTGGCAAGCCCATCGCCGACGAGGGTGTCGTTGAAGAGCGAGCCAAGCACTCTTTCAACGCCAGAGACCGCGCCGGTCAGTCCGCCGAAGATGCCGGTGGCTGTGCCGGATGCGAGATTGACACTCGCGCTGGAGTCGTAATTCGAGTAATCCAGCAAGTCCGCGCCGCCCTGTCCGTTGATTTTGCCGGGGACGGTCACGCTGCCGTACAGCGCGAAGATGTCATCGCCCGCGCCGCCGAGGTATTCCAAGACCTGCGCGTTGGATGCCATGAATTTGAAGGTATCCACATCGCCGCCGCCGTGAATGTACTCGAAGCCGGAGAAGTCGAGGATGTTGGTGGAGGTGTATTGGTTGGTCAGCGCGTTGATGGTGAAGGTGGCAACCGCGTCCATGCCGGTGATGTGGTCATCGTTCGCGCCGGAGCCGAGGATGATTTCAACGTTATCGAAGCCAACGCCGAGGCTGAGTTCGGTTCCCGCGAAGCCATCCACTGAGCCAAGCGAGGTCAAGAGGACATCGCGTCCGCTGTTGTAGTTGCTGTAATCAATGGTATCGCTGCCCGCACCGCCATTCAGCGTGCCGGCAAGCGTGGCGTTATCGGCGAAGACGAAGGTATCGTCGCCCGTGCCGCCGATGAGGTTTTCGATGGACGTGCCGGAATTATTATGGGTAACGCTGTTACCAAAAGCGTCAGAGATGAAGAGGTCGCTCGCGCCAAGTTCAAAGGTCAAATCCACTGTCGCCGGGGCGATGCCGAGGAAGGCATTGCCGGAGAAGGAGATGGTGTCGTTGCCCTGACCCGCGAGTTCGATGATGGTGTCGTTGCCCCAATCATCGGGGAAGAGGTAGGTGTCATCGCCCAAGCCGCCGATGATGGTGTCATCGCCGCTGCCGCCGACGAGGATATTGTCGCCCGCGTCGCCGTATATAGTGCTTCCAGCCGTCGCGCTGCCAATCACGTTTTCGATGTTGAGAACGCGCGCCAACGCTTCGCTTTCGATCAGGCTGGTCTGCCCGGTGACAAGGTTGATGCTGACCGCGCTCATATAAAGGCGGAAGTCGAAGGTGTCGTTGCCGCCTTGACCGTCAATCACAGAAGCGAGGCTGCGCCCGCCATCGGTGAGGGTCGCGCCATCGGAGAACTTGATGATGTCGTCGCCCGCGCCCGCGCGGATGACCGTGTTCTGCGAGGATTCAAGCACGTTGAAGATGTCATTTTGATTGCCAGCAAACATCTGCTCGATGTTGGCAAATTTCAGGATGTAACCAGCCGTGGTGTAGGTGTTCGTGTCCGACTCGGGGACCATCACGGGGAAGTCGTTCGGCGTGAAGCCGGGGTTCGTGTCGGTCGGGTAGCCGTCGAGGTCAAAGGCGCTGTTCTGGTCAAGGGTGTGAATCTCATCCCAGCCTTTGCCCGCGAAAGCGTATTCCATCTGGCGCGAGGTGAAGGTGACTTTGTTCGCGGCGTCCGTCATATCCGTGGCGGTATCCCACAGCCCGGCATTGTCGAGGCGGAAGTCGAGGTCAACGGTGACAGGCTGGACAACATAGTTGATGGTGTCGCCGATGTAGGCGTAGAAGTTGAGCGTATCCGCGCCGCCGCCCGCGTTTTCATTCACTCTGTCGTTACCCCAGCCGTTCGTGAAGTTGTAGTAATCATCGCCACCGAGACCGGTGAGCGTGTCGTTGCCCGTGTTGCCGGTGATGACGTTCGGGTTGTTGTCGCCGGTCAGGGTGTCGTTGCCCGTGCCGCCGGTGATGTTCTCGACGTTTTGGATGAAGGTCAAACCCGTCGCGGTATTCGCGAAGAGATTAACCGTGACTGCGGTGGTGTACGCGGAAACCAAATTCGCCACGCCAGAGAGTCCGCCGTAGTTGATTAAGTCCGCTGTGCCACCGAAGCCGTTGATGATGGCTTGCGCGCGAGTCGCGTCATGCGCCGCGAGTTCCGCGCCGTTATCGAAGTTGAAGGAGTCGTTGTTCGTGCCGCCGACCAAATTCTCGATGGTGTTGCCGTTGTGCGTGACGCTGTTCGCAATGCCGAGGTTCACGTCCACATTGCCGATGGTCACGGTCACTTTGGCGTCGAAGATATTGAAGCGCAGGCGGTCTGTGACATTGGTGAAGTCGAGCGTATCCACGCCGCCATCCGCGCCGGTATCGAGCAGGCTGTCCACCTGTCCCCAAGCCGGGTAGAAGTACCAGAGGTCGTTGCCCGCGTCACCGTCAAAGGTGGTGGAGAGGGTCGGCAGGATGTAATGTGAATGGAAGGCGTCGTTGTCTTCGTTGCCGTGAATGACCAGCGTGCCAGTGGAAGCCGGGTCGAAGGTCAGGTTGAAGGTGTCGTTGCCGGTGTTGCCGTTGATATTCAACGCGCCGTGCATCTTCAAGACGGTGAAGGTGTCATTATCGCCATCGCCGTTGAGCGTCGCCGTTCCGCCGATGTTGTTGACGAGAACAGTATCGTCACCCGCGCCCGCGTTGAGGACGGTTGTTCCGCTGGCGTCGTTAATGGTGATGTCGTCCGCGCCGTCGTTGGTGTTGATGGTCAGGTTTCCAACAGCAGTTTCAACAACAACGACATCCGCGCCGTCATTGGAATTGAGGTTGGTGGTGTTCGCGTGCGTGCTTTCGATGGTGAAAGTATCCGCGCCGGAGCCGAGCGCAATATTCAGCACTTCGAGCGTTCCGTACACAATGCCCGCGCTCATGCCAAGCCCGGTGATGGTCGTAGAAGTCAATACGCCCGTGTTGTCCGTCGTGTCGCCGGTATCGTCCACGTTCAGCGTATCGCTGTCCGCGTCGCCGTTCACCGTCAGCAGGGCGCTGATGGAGTCGAGCAGTCCGTTCGTCAGCGGGGCAAGCGTGCCGACATTGACAGTGTCGTTCCCGTTTCCGCCGTTGACAATTGTCGCGCCGGAAATCGTCTTGACGTTGACCGTATCCGCGCCGTTGTTGGCGTACAGGTTGGTCGCGTTCGCGTGCGTACTTTCGATGGTGAAGGTATCGCTGCCGGAACCGAGCGCAATGTTCAGCGCTTCCAGCGTTCCATACACAATGCCCGCGCTCATGCCAAGCCCGGTGATGGTCGTGGAAGTCAATACGCCGGTGTTGTTCGTCGCGTCGCCGGTGTCATCCACGTTCATCGTGTCACTGTTCGCGCCGCCGTTCACCGTCAGCAGGGCGCTGATGGAGTCGAGCAAGCCGTTCGCCGCAGGCGCAAGCGTGCCGACGTTGATGGTGTCGTTCCCATCCCCGCCGTTGACCGTTGTCGCACCGGAAATCGTCTTGACGTTGACCGTATCCACGCCATTGTTGGCGTACAGGTTGGTGGTGTTCGCGTGCGTGCTTTCGATCGTGAAGGTGTCGTTGCCGGAACCGAGCGCAATGTTCAGCACTTCCAGCGTTCCATACACAATGCCCGAGATCATGTCGAGCCCGGTGATGGTCGTGGAGGTTAATACGCCGGTGTCTTGCGTCGTGTCGCCGGTGTCGTCCGCGTTGAGCGTGTCGCTGCCCGCATCGCCGTTCACTGTCAAAAGCGCGCT